>NZ_JBFBAZ010000233.1:0-7786 GCF_040682475.1 Hamadaea sp. NPDC051192 | reverse complement strand
TATCCCGGTGCACATGGTCGAAGTGATCAACAAGCTCGGCCGCATACAGCGTGAGCTGTTGCAGGACCTGGGTCGCGAGCCCACTCCGGAGGAGCTCGCCAAGGAGATGGACATCACCCCGGAGAAGGTGCTGGAGATCCAGCAGTACGCCCGGGAGCCCATCTCGCTCGACCAGACGATCGGCGACGAGGGCGACAGCCAGCTCGGCGACTTCATCGAGGACTCCGAGGCGGTCGTCGCGGTCGACGCGGTCTCCTTCTCGCTGCTGCAGGACCAGCTCCAGCAGGTGCTGCAGACGCTCTCCGAGCGTGAGGCGGGCGTCGTGCGGCTGCGCTTCGGCCTGACCGACGGCCAGCCGCGGACGCTGGACGAGATCGGCCAGGTCTACGGGGTGACCCGCGAGCGGATCCGGCAGATCGAGTCCAAGACCATGTCGAAGCTGCGGCACCCGTCGCGGTCGCAGGTCCTTCGCGACTATCTCGACTAGGTTCGCCGCCGGAAGCCCGGGCGACTGGGCGGATGCCGGGACGGCGTCCCAGATCGCAGGAACAGGGCCCCCGAGTGGGGCCCTGTTCGCGTTCAGCGAACAGTCCCCCATCGGGGGCTCGAAAACGGACATTGAGCGCGACGAGGGTCGTTTTCGTGGCATACAGTGGGGCGGAATTGCCGCGGATTTTCCTCCAACACTCCACCGAACGTATCGGCCTGATCACCGTGCGTACGAACTCAGGGGTGTGACCGGGCCGCTATCGCAAAGTCCGTGTTGACGTGGCACGCTGGGGGAACGGAAGGTTGGGGCACGTGGGGCCCTTCATTTGTCCCAACCGAACGGTGTGGTCCGCTCCCGATGTGAGGTGAATCCAAGCTCGGATCGGGAAGCCCGTCCGCGGCACCGACGTTGGAGGGTGAGTGGGCGCAAGAAACGAACCGTCGGCAAGCTCGGCGGAGAACGAACGGACCAGCATCGGTGACGATCAGAGGAGGCCGGGCATGACAGCGACCCTCACGCCGCCGCCGGAGACGGCGACAGCTCACGACGCCGATGAGCGCTGCGACCGCTGCAACGCGGCGGGCAAGCTGCGCATCGTGCTCGCAGGCGGGGGCGAATTGGTGTTCTGTGGGCACCACGCCAACAAGTACGCCGACGACCTGGTGAAGATCACCGTCGACTACACGGTCGAGCCGGACTTCACCTGGCGTGGCAGCGAGCTCATTGCGAAGAACTGACCCCCAGACGATGTACTGAACAAGGCATAACACCCCTTCGGTGTGCTAAGACCTCGAAACCCCGTCGTGCCGGGTGTGCGGCACGGCGGGGTTTTCGCATGTCCGGCCGGACCGCCGATAGCATTCCCCGGTGGACTCCAGTGAAGCCCTGCTCATCGCCGATCTGGCCGGTGTGACGGTCTTCGCGGTCTCCGGCGCCTCCGCGGGCGTCTACAAGCACCTCGACGCGTTCGGCGTGGTCTTCGTGGGGTTCGTCGCCGCCCTCGGCGGTGGGATCTTCCGGGACCTGGTGATCGACACCGTCCCGCCGCTCGCCTTCTCCGACTGGCGCTACTCCGCCACCGCCGTCGTGGCGGCGCTCGCGACCTTCTGGCTGCATCCGCACCTGGGCAAGATCGTGCGGACGATCCTGACGCTCGACGCCGCCGGGCTCGCCCTGTTCACCGTCACGGGCACGCTGAAGGCGCTGAACGATCCCACCCCCGTCCCGGCGGTCGGCGCGTGCTTCATCGGGATGCTCACCGGCATCGGCGGCGGCTTGGCCCGCGACCTGCTCACCGGCGAGATCCCCCTGGTTCTCCGGCGTGAGATCTACGCCGTCGCGTCGCTCGCGGGCGCAGCCGTCGTCGCGACGCTCAACTGGTTCCACGACGACAAGATCCTCCCGCTGTTCCTGGCCGGGCTGCTGATCTTCGTGATCCGGATGATCTCGGTCAAGCGCCAGTGGTCCGCGCCCACCGCCCGCCCGGTCGTGGCCGGTCCTACCGGCTGGCCGAGCACGCCGCTGCGCCGGCCCCGCGTCGGCTCCAGGCCGGCCGGCAGGAATCGGTCCTGGTCGGCCGACGCGGAGCAGTCGTGGTCGGCCGGCATCGACCAGTCCTGGCCGTCCGGCGAGGAGCAGTCCGGCGCGGCGGGATCGGGCTGGCCCGCCGACACCGGCCGGCCCGGCGACACGCGTGGCGGACCGGAGCCGGGCCGGTCGGGCCGGGGCTCCGAAAAGGACAGCGAGCCAGGCCAGGGACCTGACGCACCCACCCGGTAAAGTTTGGCGGTGCCACTCGACATCGCTCGCCTGAACCCTGATCCGGACACCTTTCCCGCCCTACGGGCCTGGCAGCGCAAAGCTCTCGTCGAGTACCTCCGGCGGCGGTCGGCCGACTTCCTCGCGGTCGCGACGCCAGGTGCGGGAAAGACCACATTCGCGCTTCGCATCGCGGCCGAACTCCTCGCCGACGGCACCGTCGAGCGGGTCACCGTGGTCGCCCCCACCGAGCACCTCAAGACCCAGTGGTCGCAGGCGGCCGCGCGGGTCGGCATCCAGCTCGACTCGGCGTTCCGCAACTCCGACGGGCACGCCTCCCGCGACTTCCACGGCGTGGTCGTGACCTACGCGCAGGTCGGCATGGCCCCGATGGTCCACCGCCGGATGACCATGACGAAGCAGACGCTGGTGATCCTCGACGAGATCCACCACGCCGGCGACTCCCGCAGCTGGGGCGACGGCGTACTGCAGGCCTTCGAGCCGGCCGAGCGGCGGCTGATGCTGACGGGCACCCCGTTCCGGTCCGACGACAATCCGATCCCGTTCGTGGAATACGTCCGCGACGGGGCTGACGGGCTGCCTCGCAGCCGGGCCGACTCCACCTACGGGTACGCCGACGCGCTGACCGACGGCGTCGTCCGCCCGGTCATCTTCCTGGCGTACTCGGGGGAGACGCGCTGGCGGACGAGCGCCGGCGACGAGCTCGCCGTCCGGCTGGGCGAGCCGATGACGCAGGACGTGATCGCGCAGGCCTGGCGGACCGCGCTGGACCCCAGCGGCGACTGGATGCCGCAGGTGCTGCGCGCCGCGGACGCCCGGCTTCAGGTCAAGCGGGCCGGTGGCATGCCCGACGCCGGCGGCCTCGTCATCGCCTCCGACCAGCAGACCGCCCGGGCGTACGCGAAGCTGCTGGAACGGATCACCGGCGAGAAGGCCGTCGTGGTGCTCTCCGACGACGCCGGCTCCTCGAAGCGGATCGCGGACTTCGCCACCGGTCAGGAACGGTGGCTCGTCGCCGTCCGGATGGTCTCCGAGGGCGTCGACATCCCCCGGCTCGCCGTCGGGGTGTACGCCACCAGCGCCTCCACGCCGTTGTACTTCGCCCAGGCGATCGGCCGGTTCGTCCGGGCCCGGCAGCAGGGCGAGACGGCCAGCGTCTTCCTCCCGAGCGTCCCGCATCTGCTCGGGCTGGCCTCCGAGATGGAGATGCAGCGCGACCACGTGCTCGGGGCCAAGAACAAGCGTGAGGGGTTCGACGACGAGCTGCTCGAACGGGCGCAGCAGAGCGAGGACGCCAGCGGTGAGCTGACGAAGAAGATCGAGGCGTTGTCCGCCACCGCCGAGCTGGATCAGGTGATCTTCGACGGGGCGACGTTCGGCCTCCCGGCCCAGGCCGGTACGCCCGAAGAGGAGGAGTTCCTGGGGCTCCCCGGTCTCCTCACCCCGGACCAGGTCGCGGCGCTGTTGCACAAGCGGCAGGCGGAGCAGGTGGCGGCCGCGCGACGGCGGTCGAACGCGGCGGCCACGGCGGCGGTGGCGGGCGGCGTACCGGCGCAGCCACGGGACATGTCCGCCGCCGAGCGCCGCCTGCACCTGCGGCGGCAGCTGAACGCGTTGGTGGCGGCGCATCACCACCGGACGAACCTGCCGCACGGCAAGATCCACGCCGAGTTACGCCGGCTCTGCGGCGGGCCGCCCAGTGCGCAGGCGACGATCGAGCAGCTCGAGGAACGGATCGCCACTATCCAGACGATGGCCTGAGAACCGGACCGGAAACGAGGAAGCCCCGCTCACGCGGGGCTTTCACAGGAAAGGTCTGTCACTCCTCAAGCGACTCGTAGATCTCCTTGCACTCCGGGCAGACCGGGAAGCGGCTCGGGTCCCGAGACGGAACCCACACCTTCCCGCACAGGGCTCTGATCGGGGTGCCCTCGATCAGGGCAGCCATGATCTTGTCCTTCGGCGCATAGTGCGAGAAGCGCTCGTGGTCGCCCTCTTCGACGAGGCGATGATCAGTGTCGGTGCGCTCTTCGATGAGCGTGCCGGTCTCAGGGGTCGTACTCACCCGTCAAGTCTCTCAGAGTCTGGGCCAGTCGGCGAGTGGGATAGCCGGGAGCTGCGACGGAGTGTCCGACCGGCCCGCTAGGTTGGTGTCGTGAGCATCAGGTTGAGTGAGGAAGTGGCGGCCGCCGTCGAGGACGGTTCGCCGGTGGTGGCGCTGGAAAGCACGATCGTCTCGCACGGGTTGCCCCGACCGGACAATCTTCGCATCGCCCGCGAAATCGAAGAAACTGTCCGAAAGAACGGCGCCCTCCCGGCGACCATCGGCATGGTCGAGGGCGACCTGGTCGTCGGCCTGTCCGACGACGAGCTGACCCGCCTCGCGACCCGCGACGACGTGGTCAAACTCTCCGTCCGCGACCTCGCCACCGCGGCCGCCAAGAAGGCCGACGGCGCGACCACCGTGGCCAGTACCTCCGCCATCGCCGCGGCGGTCGGCATCGGCGTCTTCGCCACCGGCGGGCTGGGCGGCGTCCACCGGGAGGCCAACCAGACCTTCGACGAGTCCGCCGACCTGATCACGCTGGCCCAGACGCCGATCGCGGTGGTCTGCGCGGGCGTGAAGTCGATCCTCGACGTCGGCGCCACCCTGGAGCGCCTGGAGACGCTCGGCGTCGGCGTCCTCGGCTACCGCACCAGCCGCTTCCCCGGCTTCTTCATCACCGACTCGGGCTTCGACCTCGGCTGGTCGGTCGAGAGCCCGGAGGAGATCGCCTCGGTGATGAAGGCGCAGAACGACCAGGGCCTGCACGAGGCCGGCCTGATCGTGGCCAACCCGCTGCCGGTGGACGAGCAGCTCGACCCGGACCTGCACGACCGGACGCTGGCCGACGGGCTGCGCCTGGTCGCCGAGCGCAAGATCACCGGCAAGGACGTGACGCCCGCCCTGCTCGCCCATTTCCACTCCGCCACCGAGGGCAAGAGCCTGGAGGTCAACGTGCGGATCATCCTGCACAACGCGGCCCTCGCGGCCCAGATCGCGGCTGCCGCCAGCCGGATGTGACGCGCGTGACCACCATCTGCTGCGTCGGCGACATCATCACCGACGTGCTCGCCGCCCTCCTGGCTCCGCTCGCCCCGGACTCGGACACCCCCGCGCACATCCAGGTCGCCGGGGGCGGCCAGGCCGCGAACACCGCGTCCTGGCTGGCGGCGTCCGGGGCCGACGTCGTCCTCGTCGGCGCGGTCGGCGACGACCAGGCCGGTCGCGAGCGCGTCGCCGAACTCACCGAGGCCGGCGTCCGCGTGGCCGCCCAGGTCTGCCACGGGTCGGCCACCGGCGCCATCGTCGTCCTCTCGACGCTGCACGGCCGGAGCATGATCACCGACCGTGGGGCCAATCTGCTGCTCACGCCGGAATCGGTGGACGTCGGGCTGAGCGACGCCGGCCGACTGCACCTCTCGGCGTACACGTTGCTTGATCCAGGCTCACGACGCGCGGGCCGGCACGCCCTCGAGCAGGCCATGGCCCGCGGGATCCCGGTGAGCGTCGACGCGGCCTCCGCGCACCCGCTCGAGCAAGTGGGCGCGGAGCTCTTCTTCTCCTGGGTACGCGGAACGCAGGTCCTGCTCGCGAACAGTGATGAAGCACTCGTCCTGGCTGGTGGAGGCACCCCCGAAGAGCAGGCGCGTCGGCTCGCCGACGCCGTCGGCGGATCCGCGGTCGTCAAGCTCGGCGCGGGCGGCGCGGTCTGGGCGCTGCCGGACGGCGAGCTGCTCACGGCGCCCGCGACGGCGGTGCCCGCCCTGGACACCACGGGAGCGGGCGACGCCTTCGCCGCCGGCCTCATCGGGGCGCTGGCCGCCGGCGCATCGCCCGACAAGGCGCTCAGCGCGGCCACCGCGCTCGGTTCCCAAGCGGTCACGACGCTGGGTGCCAGGCCACCCGTGCCCGTTCACTCAGAAGTGGGACGATGAGGGTATGGCGCGCAACGCCCCCATCCTGATCACCGACGCTGAGCCGAGCCTCGAGAAGCAGCGGCACAGTCGGGAGATCCGCTATCTGCTCATGATGTCGCTGCGGGCGGTCTGCCTGATCCTGGGCTCCGTCCTGGCCGTCATGCAGGTTCCGCTGCTGTGGCTGTGGCTGCTGCTCTGCGGCCTGGGCATGGTCGTCCTGCCATGGATGGCCGTCCTCATCGCCAACGACCGGCCGGTCAAGGCGGAGCACCGGTGGCGGCACAAGCCCGCCGCCGCGCCGGGCACGTCCACCCACGAACTGCCCACCCAGCCGACCGGAAAGACCATCGACGTAGACCTATGAGCGATCTGATCATCGGGGCCGACGGCCTCGCCCGGTGCCCCTGGGGTGCGAGCACCCCCGACTACGCGGTCTACCACGACGCCGAATGGGGCCGGCGGATCGAAGGCGACGACGCCCTGTTCGAACGGCTCACCCTGGAAGGGTTCCAGTCCGGCCTGTCCTGGCTGACCATCCTGCGCAAACGGGAGAACTTCCGGACCGCGTTCGCCGGCTTCTCGATCCCGGCGGTCGCCGCCTTCGGACCCGACGACGTCGACCGGCTGATGGCCGACACCGGGATCGTCCGCAACCGGGCGAAGATCGAAGCCGCCCTGAACAACGCCCGGGTCGCCGACACGCTGGACCTCTCCGAGCTGCTGTGGTCGTACGCTCCCCCGCGACGGCCCCGCCCGGCGGCGCTGGGCGACGTCCCAGCGGTCACCCCGGAATCCACGGCGATGGCGAAGGCGCTACGCAAACGCGGATTCCGGTTCTTCGGGCCGACCACGGCGTACGCCCTCATGCAGGCGACCGGGATGGTCGACGACCACCTCCACGGCTGCCACGTCCCCCACTAACCCTCCCCTCCCGCGCTTCTAGGCGTTGATCATGGAGTTAACTGTGGTCTCGCCGGTGTGTCGAGGGGGCAAACCCCATGATCAACGCGAACCGGCGCGCCGGCTGGGTGAGCCGGCGCGCCGTTGGAGTCATTGTGGGGGCTGTGGGGGGATCAGGCGGCGTACACGGCCAGGCGGCCGGCGCGCTCGGGCTGTCGCAGCTTCGACAGCGTGGTCTTCTCGATCTGCCGGATGCGCTCGCGGGACAGGCCGAACTCCTTGCCGACCTCGTCCAGGGTGCGCTGACGGCCGTCGTCCAGGCCGAACCGCAGCCGGATCACCGCCTGCTCGCGCTGGCTGAGGGTGGCGAGGACGAAGGCGACCTCGCCGCGGAGCTGACCCAGCGCCACACTGTCCTCAGTGGCCGGAGCGGCACAGGAGACGAAGTCGCCCAGCGCGCTCTCCCCGTCGTCGCCGACGGCCTGGTCCAGGCTGACCGGCTCGCGGTCATAGGACATCAGCTCGATGACCTGGTACTCCGGGACCTCCAGCGCGGCGGCGAGCTGCGCGATCGAAGGCTCCCGGCCCAGCTGGACCGCCAGGTCGCGGCGTACGCGGACCATGCGGTTCACCTGCTCCACCATGTGCACCGGGATG
>NZ_JBFBAZ010000232.1:0-7812 GCF_040682475.1 Hamadaea sp. NPDC051192 | reverse complement strand
GCGCGTCGCTCCGGGAGTGGGCCCCCGCGACACCCCGTCGAGACCACGGTTAACTCCATGATCAACGCGAAGAAGGGTGGGGGGTGGCGAGGTCGGTGAAGATGGAGACGACCCCCGGTACGCGGACGAGTTCGTGCCGTGCACGAAGACGAGCGTGGGCTTGGTCATGCACTGGACTTTATGGACGGTCGCAGGCCGGAACACGCCGGTTGACCCCCGGCTACACCCGGGGGAAAGCCCACCAAAGAGGGCTCCCAAACACGAATGGCAAGGAGAAACATCTCCCTGCCACTTTTAACGTATACCGCAGGTGGGGGCTTGCGGCAAGACCCGGGTCGTCGCGCACAATGGTCGACCGAAGCCATTACCTGCCGAATTGGGGGATTCGCGAAATGCGCGTGGTATTGACGACGTGGGGGTCGCGCGGGGACATCGAGCCGCTGGCCGGGCTCGCGGTGCGGCTGAAGGAACTCGGCGCGGAGGTGCGCTTCTGCGCCGCCCCGGACGAGGAGTTCGTCGAACTGCTGGCCCGGGAGGGCATCGAGCTGATCCCGCTCGGCCCGACGGTGAAGTCGGTCGTCGCCCGGGAACGCCCGCCGACGGCCGACGACGCCTTCCGGCTCGCGGCCGATCTGGTCGCCGCCCGGTTCGAGACGCTGGGCCAGGCGGCCCAGGGGTGCGATGCCATGGTGGCGACCGGACTGATGCCGTCCGGCGCCCGATCCGTGGCCGACAAGCTGGGGCTGCGCTACTGGCTGGCCGCCTTCCATGTGTACGGGCTGCCGTCCCAGCACTACAAGCCGGGCCGCCGCCCGGGTACGCCGTCCACGGCGGACGAGAACGACCTGAAGGCACTGTGGCGACAGGACGCCGAGGCGGTGTACCGGCTGTACGGGGAGGCGGAGAACAGTCATCGGGCGGCGATCGGCCTGCCGCCGGTGGAGAACATCCGCGACTACGTCTTCGGCGAGCCGGTGTTGCTGGCGTCCGATCCGGTGCTGTGCCCGTGGGCGGAGCTGACCGATCTGGAGCTGATCCAGACCGGCGCGTGGATCCTGCCCGACCGGCGTCCGCTTCCGGCCGAGGTCACGGAGTTCCTGGCAGCTGGGGAGCCGCCCGTCTACGTCGGCTTCGGCAGCATGGCGATGCACTCCACCCCCGGGCTCGCCCGCATCGTCGTCGACGCCGTACGCGCCCAGGGCCGTCGCGTACTGCTGGCGAAGGGCTGGGCGCAGCTGGCCGCGATCGATGCTCAGGACGACTGCCTGGCCGTCGGCGACATCAACCACCAGGCCCTGTTTCCGCAGGTCGCGGCGGTCGTCCACCATGGCGGGGCGGGTACGACGACGGCCGCCGCGATGGCGGGCGTACCGCAGGTGGTGGTGCCGCAGTTCGCGGACCAGCCGCTGTGGGCCGGGCGCGTCGCCGAACTCGGCATCGGCGTGGCTCACGGCGGTCCCACCCCGACCTTCGACTCCCTGTCGGCCGCGCTCGCGACCGTCCTCACGCCCGAGACGCAGGACCGGGCCAGGGAGGTCGGCGGCACGATCCGGACCGACGGCACGACGATGGCCGCGAAGCTGATCCTCGAAGGCTAGGACGAAGAACTGAGACGGGAGGGCTAGGACGAGAGGCCGGCGACCCAGTCCGCCACGGAGGTGACCTCGGCCTGCCGCGGGAACACCTTCGTGGTGAGGACCCGGTGCACCTCTGGATCGGCGTCCGCGCAGGCGTCTTCGAGCACGGTCAGGCGGTAGTCGAGGTCGGCCGCCTGGCGCAACGTGGACAGCACGACACCGCTGGTCGCGATGCCGGTCAGCACCAGGTGGCCGACGCCCTGCGCGCGGAGCACCAGTTCCAGGTCGCTGCCCGCGAACGCGCTCACGCGCTTCTTCGTCACGATCACCTCGCCCGGCCGCGGCGCCACCGCCTCATGGATCGCCGCGGTCGGGTCGTCGGGCGTGAACACGCCCGACGCCAACGCGCCGAACGACTTGTTGTTCGCGCTGATCTCCGGATGGCCCGGACGAAAACCGACGACCACATAGACGACTGGTACGCCCACCGCCCGAGCGGCAGCGACCGCCGGCGTCAGCCGATCCAGATACGTGACGTCGGCGATGCGGCCGACGATGCCGGCTTGGACGTCCATCACGAGCAATGCGGTTCGGGTCATCAGCCACCTCTCGAATCCGTGGTCGCCATTTCGCGTACCACTTGGTCTTGATCATCTGGAGCCCGGCCGATCGCGGTGAGCGAGCGGTCGACGAGGGTGACCACGAGGTAGGCCGCCGCGATCGCCACCAGGAACCAGCCGAGTTCCCGCAGGCCCGGCGTGTCCGCCCGGGTGGGGAAGAACGCGCCGGTGGCCGCCGACGCGAGCATCGCGCCCAGATACATCGCGGTCCGCAGCAGGCCCGCCGACGAGCCCATCCGCGCCGGGTCGGCCTGGTAGTAGACGCTGTTCTGCAGGGCGAGGCTGTTGAGGCCCTGCGGGATGCCGAAGACCACCATCACGCCGAGCAGCGCGACGACCGGCGTCGCCGGGGTCAGGACCAGCAACAACGTGGCGGCGACGAGTTGGCTGGCGCTGGCGACGATCAGCTTGCCCCGGATCTGGGGATTGCGGCCGGTCAGCGAGGAGACGATCAGGCCCGTCCCGAACACCGGCAGTTGGACGAGACCGGCGGCCGCCGCCGACAGCCCACGGCCGTCCTGCAGCCACTGCGTGACGCCGTAAAGGAAGCCGTAGCTGACCGTCGCGGCCAGCACCGCCCGGAGGTAGGTGAAGATGAGCGGCCGGTTCCCGGCGAGTACGCGCACGTCGACGAACGGGTTCGCGGCATGGAGTTCCCGCCGGACGAACAGCCCGCCGAGGACGGCCGCGAGCACCGGCAGATACCAGCGGTCGGACCGCGGAGCCAGCAGGAAGACCAGCAGCGCGACCAGGGTCGGGGCGAACAACGCGATGCCGGGGAGGTCGACCAGATCGCGTACGCGCCCCTCGCTCTTGGCCGTCCGAGGCAGATACCGGGCGCCGAGGGCCAGCCCGGCGATCGCCAGCGGCACGTTGATCGCCAGGGTCGCCCGCCAGCCGCCGACCGAGATGAGCAGCCCGCCGAGCGCGGGACCGATGACGGTGATCGTCTGCGTGGCGACGGCCAGCGCGGTGAGCACCCCGGCTGGACTGCGCATCCCCGTACGCCGTGCTTCGCTGCCGATCAGATACATCGCGGCGGGATAACCCGCGCAGGTGCCGAAGCCGAGCAGCACCCGGGCAAGGATCAGCGTGCCCAGGTTCGGGGCGAGGAAGCCGATCACGCCCGCCACGCCGACCAGCACGGTGGCGGTCAGGAAGAGCCGTCGTGGCCCGTAGAGGTCGATGAGCCGGCCCACCACCGGCTGCCCGATGGCGGTCGCCAGATAGAGGCTGCCGACCAGCCAGGCGGTCTGCGCCGGCGGCGCGCCGAACGCGATGCCGATGGGCACCAGCGACACGGCGAGGATCGACGAGTTGATCGGGTTGAGGATCGCGCCCAGCATCATCGGCGCCAACAGCCGCCGATCGAACGAGCCCTTCGTCGCCGAGGTCACACCCCGACCAACCGGTCGAGAACCGCCAACGCGGCCAGCACGGTCTGCCGCTCTTCTTCGGTGCAACGCTCCTGCAACGCCCGGGCCAGCCACTCCTCACTGGCCCGGCGGCGGTCGGCGAACAGTTCCTGGCCCGGTTCGCTCAACGCGATCTGGATCCGCCGCCCGTCGGTGGGGTCGGCGGTACGCGTCAGCAGCCCTCGCCCGTCCATCGCCGACAGCGTCGTGGCCATCGACTGGGGGCGTACGCGTTCGGCCGCGGCCAGCTCAGTCAGCGTGGCCGGGCCGTCCTTCGCCAGCCGGATCAGCACCGCCGTCTGCGACGGAGTGATCCCGTCGGCCGAATAGCTCTCCCGGAGCCGCCGACGGAGCCGGCTGAAGACCGCCCGCAGTTCGCTGGCCGCCTGGTTTGCGCTGCTCACAGGCCCACGGTACAACTCTTCAGTTCAACCTGACAAGTCTGAACTGAAGGATTGTCCGGTTGGCTGCAGATCACGGTTACGCAGGCCTCCCTGGGCGGTTTCAGCCTGCGTATCCGTGATCTGCACGCATTCGTGAGCGGTTTTAGGCGGCGTATCCGTGATCCGCAGGAATCCCAGCGGGCTACAGCCAGCCGTTGGAGTCGGCGATGCGGGCCGCCTCGGCCGAGGTACGCGCCCCGGTCTTGCCGATCGCCGCGGACAGGTGATTGCGTACCGTGCCGGCGGACAGGTGCAACTGGCGGGCGATGTCGCCGACCGTCGCCCCGGTCGCGGCCGCGCTGAGCACGTCGCGTTCGCGGGGGGTGAGCGTACTGGCGCCGGCGGCCAGCGACTCGGCGGCCAGGCCGGGGTCGACGACGCGGAGTCCGGCGTGGACTCGGCGGATCGTGTCGACCAGGTACGCCGGTGGCGCGTCCTTGACGACGAACGCCGACGCTCCGGCGGCCATGGCGCGGGCGAGGTAGCCCGGGCGGCCGAAGGTCGTGCAGATGACGATGCGGATCGCCGGGAGCAGCCGATGCAGTTCGGCCGCCGCGGTCAGCCCGTCGACGCCGGGCATCTGCACGTCGATCAGGGCGACGTCGGGCGTCGCCGTACGCGCGGCCGCCATGATCTCGTCGGCCCGGCTGACCTGGGCGACCACCGTCAGGTCGGCTTCGAGGTCGAGCATCGCGGCCAGCGCGCCCCGGACGAGCGCCTGATCGTCGGCGAGCAAGATCCTGATCATGCCGCGCGGATTCATGCCGCTCCGAATTGTGCCCGCAGCCGGAAACCGCCGCCGTCGGCCGGTCCGGCGGCCAGCGCACCGCCGCTGCCGGCCAGCCGTTGCCGCAGTCCGGTCAGCCCGTTGCCCGGTTCGGCGGCGCCGCCCCGGCCGTCGTCGGTGACCTGAACCGAATCGGGGGCGATGACGATCTCGCAGGTCGTGGCGCCGCTGTGGCGCAGGACGTTGGTGACGCCCTCGCGGACCACGTACGCCAACGGCTCCCGCAGGTGTGCCGGGACGACCGCCGGATCCCCGATGACGCGTACGCCGATCTGCCCGGCCTCCAAGGCGATCCGAGCACCGGCGAGTTCGGCGTCGAGGGACACCTGCCGGTGGCCGGAGACGGTGGCGCGCAGCTCGACCAGGGCTTGCCGCGACAGGTGCTCGATGTCGGCGAGTTCCCGCCCGGCCCGGTCCGGCTGACCGGTGCCGAGCAGGCGCTGCGCCAGCGCCGACTTGACCGTGAGCGTCGTCAGGGTATGCCCGAGGACGTCATGCAGATCGCGGGCGACCCGGGTGCGCTCGTCGGAGACCGCTCGCGCCGCCAGCTCGTGGCGCGCCTGGAACAACGCCTTGTTCGAGGTCATCAGCATCCCCACGAGCAGCAGGTCCACCACGATGATGAGCAGCGTCGTCCACGGCTCCCACGACGAACTCGACCAGATCACGGTCGCGACCGCGGCGGCGGACAGCACGACCGCGGCCACCCCGGCCGCCCATCGGATCGGCAACAGCACCGCCGCCACGGCGAAGGCGTACCCGATGAGCGGCAGCCAGGGCAGGCCACGGACCGTGACGTAGCCCGCGACCAGCGTGAGCAGGATCGTGACGCCGGTGAGCTTGACCGCCAAGCCGCGCCGCCACAACGCCGACGGCGTGACCAGATAGACCGCGGCGTAGGCGAGGAGCAGGGCCATGGCGATGATCCGGCGCGGGCTGGCCGGCTCGTGCCAGGTGTCGAGGCCGACCGGGATCAGCATCACGGTGAAGAACACCCCGATGGCGATCCCCCACTTGCGGCCCACGCCTAACCCCATGTCGCCACGCACGCGCCCACGCTAATGCTCAGGCTCGTGCGACGTCGGCCCGGAACCGGGTGATCGCGACCACCCCGGCCGCGACGGTCCAGCCCGCGAGGACCAGCAATCCAGTGGTACGCGAAGCGACCGGGCTGAACGCGGACAGTCCGAACTCCCGCAACCAGTAACTCGGCGTGGCCTGCATGACGTGGCGCATCCACCCGGGCACGATCTCGGCCGGAATCCACATGCCGCCCGTCAACCCCAGTACGCTCATCAGCGCGCCGCCCATCGCCTGTGCATTCGTCGATGTGGACAGCTGACCGAGCGCCACCCCGAGTACGCCGAACGGCAGCACGGCGAGCCACAGCCCGACCGTCACCCCGAGCCATTGCGGGCCGGTGAGGTCGACGTCGCCGACCACCGCGCCGAGCACCGAGACCAGCAGCACCGGCGGCAGCGCGACCAGCATCGACAGCGTGGTCTTGGCGGCCAGGTATCCCGAGCCGCTCAGCGGGGTCAGGCGCAGCTGCCGCAACCAGCCGCTGCCGCGCTCGGCGGCGATGGTGAGCCCGGTCGACAGCGCCGCGCCCATCGCCCCGTAGCCGGCCATGCTGACCATGAGCGCCGGGGAGGCCCGGGTGCCGTTGTCGAACGCCTGGCCGCCGAACAGCCCGTCGAAGACGAGGAACAGCACGGCCGGCATCGCGACGGTGAAGACGAGGAACCGGATGTCGCGCAGCACCGCGCGCGCTTCCAGGAGCAGGTAACGCACGTTCATCGGGTCTCCTCCGTCGGCTTCTCAGCGAGTGTCGTCGGCTTCTCAGTGAGGGCAAGGAACGCGTCTTCGAGACCGGCCGCGGTCACCTCCACGTCGTACGCGTCCCGGTGACGGTCGAGCAGCGTACGCAGGGCCGTGTCGGAGTCGCCGCAACGCAGGGTCACCCGGTCGTCGCGTACCTCGGCGTGGTCGACGCCAGGCAGTCGTCGCAGTTCGTCCAGGTCGGCGCCCGGGACGACGGCCTGAATGGTCCGCCCGCTGGCCGCCGCCCGGATCTGCGCCACGGTCCCGTCCGCGACGACGCGGCCCTGCCGCAGCAGCACCACCCGGTCGGCGAACGACTGCGCCTCCTCCAGATAGTGCGTGGCGAAGACGACCGTGCGACCGGTGTCGCTGTACGCCCGCATCGCCGCCCAGAACTCGCGGCGTGCCTCGACGTCCATCCCGGCGGTCGGCTCGTCGAGCACGATCAGCTCGGGCCGGGAGATGAGCGCGATCGCGAAGCGTACGCGTTGCTTCTCGCCGCCCGACAACTTCGCGCAGCGCCGGCCGGCCAACTCGGTCAGCCCGGCCTCGGCCAGCACCTCCGGTACGCGTCCCGGCCGCCGATGCAGCGCGGCGATCTCGGCGACGGTCTCGCCGACGGTCAGCCCGTCCCGCAGCGCCCCGGTCTGCAGCATGGCCCCGACCTGCCCGGCCACCACCGCCTCCCGGGGGCTGCGGCCGAACAACCGGGCCTGCCCGGCGTCGGGCGCGATCAGCCCCAGCATCATGTCGATGGTCGTGGACTTGCCCGCGCCGTTCGGGCCCAGCAGCGCCAGCACCTCCCCCGTCGCGATCTCCAGGTCCACCCCGGCGACCGCGACCGTGCTGCCGTACCGCTTCTCGAGGCCGGTCAGCCGGACCGCCGGAGCGGTCACGACGGGCTCGGCCGTCACGGTGTTCGTCATGCTCCGCACGGTATGCAGCTCGCCGCGCCGCCCCCTCTGCCCGCTGTCACCTCTTCCCCATGACATCTGTCATGCCCCCGGCTCTGCCTGGGCGGCAGATCACGGTTATGCATGCTTCGACGGCGGGTGGATTCAGGGGGTGGTCGCAACACCTTGGTTGATTCGAGGTGTTGTTGATGGCTCGTCCGGTGTCGTTGCTGGTTGTTCGTCGTGAATTTTG
>NZ_JBFBAZ010000231.1:0-7825 GCF_040682475.1 Hamadaea sp. NPDC051192 | reverse complement strand
GTGGCGCCCAGGTCGACCTGGAGCCACTGGGGATCGCTGAACGCGCTGGACCAGCGCGTACCGGTGTTGCCGTCGACGGCGGCCGACGCGGGGAAGGTGGCGTTCTCCGCGGACGACGCGGTGGCGGCCTTGCCTTGGGAGATCAGGGTCGGCGCCGCCCCGGCGCGGGTCGCGAGGCCGACGGCCGTCGTCAGCCCGAGCACGAGGGCGAGGGACGCGAGGAGAGCAAACGTTCTCCGAGAGCGGGCAGGCATGAGCGGCTCCCTGGGGACGGTGGGCAGGGCGCGGCGGTGCGCCCCGAACGGGGACGGATGGGAGAGCGCTCTCTCGCACAGAGACTCGCGACCATCGCCGTCGATGTCAAGCCGTCGATGCGCGGCCGCGCCAAGTTGGCACGACCGCGCATCGGCTCAGTGACGGCTCACTGACAGCTCACTGACGGCTGCGGATCACGGTTACGCAGGCCAAATCGGCCCGTCGAAGCATGCGTCACCGTGATCCGCAGAGAACTCCGGGAGGGACGAAAATCAGCAGCGCCCGAGGTCTTCCCATTGCGCCGTCCAGCCGGGCTCCGAGCCCTGGGTCCACCAGCGCGCCCGCCACAGGTGCAAACCGTCGCCGGACTTCGGCCCGGACGGGTCGCCGTTCTTGCTGCGCTCGTGCACCACCCGGTCGCCGGTGTTGTAGACGCCGGAGATCGTCCAGGCCTGCACCCCCGCGCAGCCGGCCGGAACCGACGTCGACGGCGAGGGTGAAGCCGAGGACGACGGCGACGTCGACGGGGAGGCCGACGGCGAGGAAGTGGCCGAAGTGGACGGTGACGGGTTCGTGCACGTCCCGGAGGAGTCGACCGTGTCGGTGAAGCCCATCCCAGCGCTCCGGTACGCCGCCGCCTTGGTGACCGCGTCGGCCGGCGCGACGACCTGGTTCTTCGCGAAGTAGAGCCAGTCCACCTGCTCGATGTACCTGCTCTGCCCGCCCGTGTGCGCGGCGGTGTCGATGAACCAGAGGTTGTAGTTGATCGTCATCGTCTGGCGCGGGTAGAACTTGCCGCTGTGGTCCCCGACGAGCGTGCCGTCGATGTAGTACTTGACGTGGCCGCCGGATACCTGCGCCACCAGGGTGTGCCAGCCGTCGTGGCTCTGCCGCTCCTCGGAGTGCACGTTGTCGGCGTACCAGGGATCGTTGCGGTAGGTGTACCAGGTGGTCTGGTAGTTGATCGGGCCGGTCTCGCCCCAGCCGCCGTTCGGCAGGTACTCCGAGATGTCCAGCTCGCTGTAGGTCGGGTCGAGGTCGCCGTTCAGCGGGCTGATCGTGAAGAACGTCTCGTTGATGTGGTCGCCGTCGTTCCCGCTGGCCGGCGCGTCGGTGAACCGGATGCGGGTGGCGTACGTGCCCTCGAAGTAGCGCTTCTGACTGGTGTAGATCTCGGCATGACTGGTGCCGCCGGCGGTCCCGTCGGTTGCCGAGTTGAGCTGCATGATCCCCGCGGACGGGAAGGTGATGTTGGCGGCGCTCCAGGTCGCCCCGGGCACGCCCGGGCCGCCCTGGTAACTGCGCGGCACCCAGCCGTGCGCGGTCAGCGACGAGTCCGCCGAGGACGAATAGTTGAAGTCGTCGAACAGGATCCCGCAGTCGGCCGCGACAGCGGGGCCGGTCGAGATCGACACTGCGGCGACGGCGGCCGAGGCCGCCAGGGCCACGCCGGACAGCGCCGCGGTGAGTTTGGTGGACATGCTGGTCCTCCTCAGATGGGGGACGAGGGGGTTAACGGACAGCGCCGGCGGTCAGGCCGGCGCGGAGGTGCCGTTGGAACGCGACGTACGCGAACAGGACCGGGAGCATCGCGATGACGAGTCCGGCGAACAGTCCACTCCAGTCGCTGCGGTAGCCCTGACTGACGGACAGCGCCGCCAGCCCCTGTGCCAGGACGTACCGATCGGGGTCGGGGTTGAGGACCAGCGGGAGCAGGTACTGGTTCCACAGCCCCAGGAAGTTGAAGATGCCGACGCTGACCAGCCCGGAGCGGGCCATCGGCAGCATCACGCGGGCGAACACCCGCAGATGGGAGCAGCCGTCCAGGAACGCCGCCTCGGCGACGGCGGACGGCAGGGTGCGGAAGAACGAGTGCAGGAAGAACACCGTGAACGGCATCGCGTACGCGGTGTAGACGAGGATCAGCCCGGGATAGGTGCCCAGCAGTCCCATCTTCTGCACGACGAAGAAGAGCGGGACCAGCGCCAGGAACACCGGGAAGAACATCGACGCGACGAAGGTGTAGTAGACGAGCCGGTTGCCCCGGAACTCATACCGGGCCAGCGTGTACGCCACGAGCGAGCCCAGCACCATGGTCAGCGCCAGGGCGCCGCCCACGACGATGAGGCTGTTCAGGAAGTACCGCCCGATGTCGGCGGCGTTCCAGGCTCGCGCCCAGTTCTCCAGGCGTACCGAGGACGGCGGCGACCAGGGATCGGCCAGGATCTCCGCGTCGCTCTTCACCGAGCTCATCAGCGCCCACACGAGCGGGAACGCCGTGACGACCGCCCACGCCACCATGACCGCGTGCAGCCCGACCCGCCTCATGCGACCTCCAACCGCTCGGTACGCCGTCCCCGCAAGGCGAGCAGGGCGACGGCGAGGGTGAGGAAGAACAGCGTGACCCCCATCGCGGAGGCGTAGCCGAACTTCCCGTAGGTGAACGCGTTGCGGTACAGGCTGAGCCCGATGACCTCGGTCGCGCCGTCCGGGCCGCCGGGTCCGACCGTCATGATCTGCACGATCGCGAAGCCGTCGAGCGCCGCGATGCCCAGGTACACGAAGGCGACCCGGACGTTGTCCCGGACCAGCGGCAACGTCACCTTCCGGAAGGTCGCCCAGGCGCCCGCGCCGTCGATGAGCGCCGCCTCGTACAGCTCACGCGGTATGGCGTCCATCGCGGCGCTGAACAACACCATGTAGAAGCCGACCGACGACCACACGATCACCGCCATCACGGCGGCGAGCGCCAGGTGCGGCTCGGCGAGCCAGCTACGCGCCAGGCTGCCGAGACCCATCCCGCGCAGGCTGCCGTTGAGCAGTCCGTTCGTCGGGTTGTAGACGAACTGCCAGAGCACCGCGACGATGGCCAGCGACAGCAGTTGCGGGAAGAAGTAGACCACCTTGTAGAAGGAGCTCCCGCGGACGCCGTCGAGGCCCCGCCGCCCGCCGAGATGCAGCACGCTGGCCAGGAACAGCCCGATCGCGATGGTCACCGCCGGCACGACGATCAGCATCACGGCGTTGTTGCGCAGGGCGTCGAGGAACAGCGCGTCCCCGCCGAGCCGGGCGTAGTTGCCCAGCCCGACGAAGTGCGCGCCGCCCGCGACGCCCGTCCAGTCCGTCAGCGACAGGTAGAACGCCTGCGCGTACGGCGACAGCACGAACAACGCGTGCAGCACCAGCGCCGGGGCCAACGCGCCGGCGACGAACCGGTACCGGCCGTGCTTCATCAGCGCTGGTACTTCGTGACGCCGGCGTCCTTGGCGAGCGCGTCGGCCGCCTTCTGGATGCGCTCCGCCCACGCCTGCGGCGTGATCCGCTTGTTCGCCAGCTCGCCGGTCGCGTCGTCGACCGCCTTCGCCAAGGGCGCGTACCAGGATCGGAAACGGAAGCTGAAGGCTTCCTTGCCCGCGGCGGCCACCGCGTCGCGTACCGACGAGAGCCCCGACGTGAGGGTGAGCCCGTCGGTGGCCCCGGCGATCGCGGGCAGCGTGGCGTTGGCCTCCGCGAACGCCTTGGCCGACGCCTTGCCGAACAGGATCCGCAGGTATTCCAGCCCACCGGCCCGGTTCTTCGCCTTGGCCGGGACCAGATAGGACTCACTGCTCGCGGCCTGGACGGCGGCGCCGCCCATCTTGTCGCCCGCGGTCAGCGCGGGCACCGCGCCCATCACCATGCCGAAGTTCGCGGGCGCCACGCCCTTCTGCTCGCTCTCCAGCCACGATCCACAAGGGATGAAGGCGGCCTTGCCCTGGCACCACGCGGCCTGCGACTCGGTGTGCGACAACGCCTCCGACCCGGCCATGATGTAGCCCTTGCCGGCCAGTTCGGCGATCGCGCTCGCCGCGCCGATCAGCGCCTCGCTCTTCCAGGCGTTCGGCTCCAGGTTGTCGACCGCCTTCAGCAGGTCGGTACCGCCGGTCTTGGCGGCCATCGTCAGCAGCGGGTCGTTCAGATACTCGGGATACTTGCCCTGGTAGGTCCAGGGCGCGATGCCCGCGCGTTTGATCTGGTCGCACAGCGCCAGCATCTCGGTCCAGTTCTTCGGGTACGCCCAGCCGTGCTGATCGAACAGGGGACGTGAGTACCACAGCCCCCACACCGTGTACGTCAGATTGAGCGTGACCGGCTTGCCGCCGAGCGTGCCGTCCTCGACGACCCCGGGGAGCAGGGTGTCGCGGACCTTCGCCCCGGGCACGTCCCAGGCGGGCGCGTCGAGCAGCTCGGTCAGGTCGGACAGCTTGCTCGCGGCGGCCAGGGTCGGCAGGTCGAGACGGCCCGCGCCGCTGTTGTCGACCACGTCGGGCGGGGTGTCGGCGACGAAGCGGGGCTGCAACGCCTCCCCCACCCGCTGGATGCCCTTGTGGTCGATCTTCGCCTTCGGATAGCGCTGGGCGTACTGGGACTCGGCGTTCTTGGCGTAGTCGTCGCCGTAGCCGCCCTTGAAGACGACCACTTCCAGCGGGGCGTCGGGGAGGACCCCGAGCGGGTTCTCGGCGGACTTCGCCCCGGCGGTGGAGCCGGTGCCCGAGTCCCCGCCGGACGTCACACACCCGGCCAAGGCCGGCGCGGCGACCCCGGCCAGCGCCGCCCCGAGGACGGCCCGGCGGGGAGTGCCATACTTCGTTCTGGGGATCTGAACCATCGCAGCGGTTCTCTTTCTCCTAAGCGGTACGCCGGATGCGCCCGGCGTACCGCGCCTCTGTCTGAGCGTTGTGCTCGCGCCCGCCGGGCACGTTGTCGGACAGGTAGACCGGCGGGGTGATCCCGGCGTCGAGCAGCCGGGCGACTACGTCGGCGACGAGCTGTTGCGCCAGCAGCGCCGCCGTGATCGAGGAGACGGCGCCGACACTGCCGCCACCAGGCAGGGGCAGGGCGGCGTCGCCGTAGGGAGCGCCGTTGTCGAGGACGACGTCGGCGAGGTCGAGCAGCTTCTGCCCGGACGGGTGCCGGGAGTCGACGCCGGAGCTGTGGGCCAGCGAGGTGATGGCGATCAGCGGGTGCCCGGCCGCCTTCACGACCCTGGCCAGCTCGACGACCGAACCGTTGACGCCGGAGTTGCTGGCGATCACGAACGCGTCGTCCGGGCCGACCGGGGCCAGGTCGTAGAGCCGCCGCGCGACGGTGTGATCGCGCTCGAGCCCGGGGTCGGCAAGGATCGTGGCCGGTTCACCGCCGTAGTGGACGAGATCGCGCAGCGCGATCCGATTGGTGGGGACCAGTCCCCCGGCCCGGCCGGCGATCTCCATCGCCAGCGCCTCGGAATGCCCGCAGCCGAAGGCCTGGATCACGCCACCCTTGCGGACGCAGTCGGCCAGCAGGCCGGCCGCCGCCGCGAGCCGGGCGGGCTGGCCGGTCCCGACCTGGTCGATCGCGGCCCGGATCACGGTGAGGTACGCGGCGCTGCTCACGGAACTGCTCGCCGAACTGCTTTCGGTGTCGCCGGTGGTGCTGCTCGTCGTCACGAGGATGCGCCTTTCTTCGTCCGCTTCGGGGTTTCGGGCAGCCGATGCGCGTCGACGGCGCGGACGGTGACCTCCAGCGCCTCGGCCGTGCGGTCGAACGTCTTCTGCGCGACCGCGACGTAGATGAGGTCCAGCACGACGAGCTGCGAATGCAGCGCCGACAACGCGGCCAGCCGGAAGGTCGTCTCGTGGACCGAGGTGTTCAGCACGACGTCGGCGACCTCGGCCAGCGGCGACCGCGCGAACGAGGTGATCGCGACGGTGGTGGCGCCGTGGTCCCCCGCTTCGGCGAGCGCCTCGATGACCTCACGCGTACGCCCCGAGTGGGACAACCCCACGGCGACGTCGCCGGGACCGAGCAGGGCGGCGTTGGTGAGCGCGCGGTGGGTGTCCGGCCGGTACCAGACGGGGATGCGGATGCGCTCCAGCCGGAACGCCATCTCCTGACCGGCGGTGCCGCTGCTGCCCAGCCCGAAGATCTCGACGCGGGAGGCCGCCGCGATCGCGGTCGCCACCTCGTCCACCGCCGCGAGGTCGAGCCCGGCCGCCGTCGCCTGGATCGCCCGGGTGTCGGCGGTGGCGATGACGTTCAGCGCACGGTCGAGCGAGTCGCCCGGGGCGATGTCGCCGCTGATGTCGGTCTCCCAGCGAGCCTGCTCGGCCCGGCCGGTCTCGGTCGCCACCGCGACGCGGAGGTTGGCGTACCCCCGGAAGCCGAACATCCGGCTGAACCGCGTGACGGTGGCCGTCGAGGTGCCGGACCGCTCGGCCAAGTCCACGATGGACGCATGCGCCGCGGCCTGCGGATCGGCGAGGATCTGCTCGGCGATGCGGGCCAGCGCGTCGGGCAGCCCGGGTCCCTCCGTCTTCAGGCGTTCCATCAGTCCGCCGCTCACCACCGTCATGTTCGAACATTCCTTTCACGTTCACCTCGGTGCGATGAAAATTACGATCGCGACTAGGTCTTGTCAATAGTTGTTTTCGCGTGCTTCGATGACCTGCGTGAACGCTCTGATCGTGGGAGTCGACGCCGGCGGAACCGGCACCCGCGCGGTACTGGCCACCATGGACGGCTTGGCCGACCGCGCAGTGAACGGCTCAGTGCCCGGCGCGGTGCCCGGCGCGGTGCCCGGCGCGGTGCCCGGCGCGGTGCCCGGCGCGGTGCCCGGCGCGGTCATTGGCGCAGTGCCCGGCGCGGTCATTGGCGCAGTGCCCGGCGCGGTCATCGGCCGGGGGCGGGCCGGGCCAGGTAACCCGCTGCGCCATCCGAACGCGCCGGCCGAGTTCGAGCAGGCCATCAGGGCTGCGTTGGACGGGCACGACCCCACCCGCGTGGTCGCGGTAGGACTAGGCGTCGCCGGGATCACCGGCCTCCGGCACGCCGACTACACGAACGCCCTCGCCCGGCTCGGCATCACCGGCTCCTTCTCGGCGTACGCGGACGCCGTCACCGCCTTCGCGGCGGGCACTTCGGCGGACTGCGGCGTCGTGCTGATCGCCGGCACCGGCGCCATCGCGGCTCGCGTACGCGATCAGCAGGTCACGCAGACGGCCGACGGGCTCGGCTGGCTCCTCGGCGATCGGGGATCCGGGGTGTGGCTGGGGCTGGCCGCCGTTCGCCGGATCGCCCGGACCTGGCCGCGTACGCCGTTCGCCGCCGCCGTCACCCGGCACGCCGATGCGCGGACCGTCGACGAGCTGCTCGCCTGGGGCAACCGCCCGTCACCCGACCAGTACGCCGCCCTCGCCCCGATCGTGTGCGACCACGCCGGCCAGGGCGACGCCGATGCACTATCCCTAGTGGACGAAGCTGCCACGGAACTGCTGCGTACGCTCGACGAACTCGGCCAGCCGGCCGGACCCGTGGTCCTCGCCGGCGGCCTCCTCACCGGGCGTACCGCCGTAACCGCTGCCCTCACGCGTGCCCTCACCGAGCGCGGCGTACCGCACTCCGTCGCAGGCGACCCCGCCCTATCCGCCGCCCTCCTCACCCTCCCTCCCCCACCCCCTCCCTCCTCACCCACCACCCCCCGCCCCGTTGACCCACCACCCCACCCCCACCCCCCTCCCTCCCCCTCCCTCCCCGTTGATCATGGAGTTAA
>NZ_JBFBAZ010000230.1:0-7863 GCF_040682475.1 Hamadaea sp. NPDC051192 | reverse complement strand
ATCCTGGAGACGGTCGCGCCGGAGATCGCCGAGGACAAGCTTCGCAAGGATCTGGAACGCGCCGAACGCTCCGCCTACGACCGCCGCGACTTCACTCTCGTCCCCCACGGCGAAGGCGAATACCGAGTCCGCGGCATCCTCGACGCTGAAGCAGCCGCGATCGTGCGAACCGCGCTGGATCCATTGTCCGGACCTCGCAAACCCGCCCCGACAGCCGCCGCCACACCCACCGAGTGCGGCGATGCAACCTGCGGTAGGCATGCAGGCGACGGAGCTGATGCCGTAGGCACCGTCAGGGAATGCATTCACGCGGGACGCGGTGCGGACGCGGTGGACGACGACTGCGCTGCTGCCCGCGTGCTGCCGGGTGAGCCAGATCTGCGCTCGGCCGGAGCCCGCCGCGCCGATGCCCTCGTCGAGGTGTGCCAGCGGATCATGAACGCCGGCGAACTGCCCCACAACGGCGGCGAGAAGCCACACCTGACGATCACCCTGCCCTGGGACGCCCTCCAAGCCAAGGTCGGGGCGGGCTTGCTCGACACCGGCGACCTGCTCACCCCAGAAACCGTGCGACGCCTGGCCTGCGACGCGATGATTATCCCCGCCGTATTGGGCGGCGACGGGCAAGTCCTCGACGTCGGCCGCGCCCGACGCCTCATCGACGGCCCACTCCGCCGCGCACTCGTCCTGCGGGACAAGGGATGCGCCTTCCCCGGCTGCGACCGGCCACCCCAGTGGTGCCACGGCCACCACATCCAGTCATGGGCAGACGGCGGCGACACCTGCCTCGCCAACTCCGTGCTGCTCTGCGGATTCCACCACCGGGAGATCCACCACGGGCACTGGGACGTCCAGATGAGACCGGACGGATTCCCCGAATTCCTCCCGCCGGCCTTCGTCGACCCACTCCGAAGAGCAGTCCGCAACACCTTCCATCGACAATGCTGAGTGATAAGCGCTTCTACACGACATGTGCCGTCAGCCGCGGCGGTCGTACAGCCGGTCGACGTGGCGTACGGCGCCGATCAGCATGCCCGCGAGCAGCCAGCAGCCCGCGCCGAAGAGCACGCCCGCCGGGAACTCCATGAAGTAGGCCAGCCCCGCTCCGACCACCAGGAGCAGCAGCGTGTCGAAGACGAGCAGGCTGCGCAGCACGATGAGGGCGTACACGCTCACGCTGACAGGATGCGGCTTCGGGGAACGCCGTGGGCTCAGAGTTTCCTCAGAGCGCGCGATGATCATCGGTATAGCCTGAGACCTATGATCAGCGCACAGGACGAGACCCTGCTCCAGCGGGCCATCGAGATCGCGGCGGAGGCCGTCGCCTCGGGCGACGCACCCTACGGTTCGCTGCTGGCCGATGAGAACGGCACGATTCTCATCGAGGAGCACAACACGGTTAAGCGGGACAACGACATCAGCGCCCATCCGGAGTTGAAGCTCGCCCGTTGGGCGGCTCGCGAACTCGACCCGGAGACGGCGGCGCGGACCACGATGTACACGAGTTGCCAGCCGTGCGGCATGTGCTCCGGCGGCATCATCCGGTCCGGGCTCGGCCGCGTCGTGTACGCCCTCTCCGCCGAGCAGCTCGTCGAGTTGAACCCGGGGTCGGCGTGGCCGACGGTGCCCCAGGACGGGCCGGCTCTCTTCGAAGCCGCCCGCGTACCCATCGAGACCTACTACAAGTGACCTGCCAGTGATTCACATCCACGAGGACGACGTCGGCATGCGGCGGCTCTACCCGCTCGCCGCCGGGGCCGAAGTCGCACGAGACCTCGACGAAGCGGCCGGGGCGGGCGCCGCCGACCAGGCGCCGGACGGCGTCGGCTGGACCGGCGTGCACGTCATTCGGGCGCCGCGCGACGACTACGCCGCCGCCGGCCTGACGGTCCACGACGCCGACGTGGCCCTCGCCGCGGTCCTGCCGCGTGTACGTGATTTCGCGGCGACCGCGTCGGGCGGGTTCGAGGGCCACGATCCCTATGGCTCCTACGAGGACGACGCCTACTGCTACGGCGGGGGCGCCGATCTCTTCGTCAAGGTGGAGGCCGACGGCGCCAAGGTCGGCAGCATCTGGTTCCAGGTCGAGACGCAGGACCCCGACCGGCTGGCGAAACTGAGGGCGGCGTTGGTCGCGGTCGACCGGCTCGTGCCATCGATAGTGGCCGACTATTGGCTGGACCGCACCGGACCAGTCGGCGATTCGGCATTCCTCGACGACTACCTGCACGAGCTGGCCATCGTCGACACCTGAGGGCGGCAGACGGTGAACGTATTCACGTAGTGAGTCAGGGGGCGGCCGGGACGACCCGGCCGCCCACCCCCCGTTCGACCCGCTAAATGATCTCATGGCCCGCTGGTCAGGGCATCGCTACTAAGATCGACTTCGGCATACCGCAGAAGTTGTAGTCGGGGTAAACCTAGGCTGTAGTCCCCTCGGGGGTGGGCAGCGTGAGCACCACCTGAAATCCGCCGCCGGGGCGCGGCCCGGCGGCCAGGCTTCCGCCGTAGAGGCGTGCCCGTTCGCGCATGCCGATGAGGCCGTGACCCTCGTGGGAGTTCCCGGGATCCTGCCGGGTGCTCGCCCCGTCGTCGGCGACCGTCGCCAGGAACTCTTCGCCCCGGAAGTCCAGCGTGACGGTGGCGCTGGCCTCGCCGGCGTGCTTGAGCACGTTCGTCAGCGACTCCTGGATGACCCGGTACGCGCACAGGTCCAGCCCGGCGGGCAGCGAGCGGCGGGGGCCGAGCACTTCGACCTCGGTGGGTACGCCGGCCGCCCGCATCCGGTCGGCGAGCCGCTCGACCAGTTCGACGCCGGGCGCGGCCTCTTGCGGCGGTTCGGTCGCCCCGCCCGTCGGCGCCCGCAGCAGGCTGAGGATGCGGCGCAGCTCCTCGTTGCCTTCCCGGGCCGCCCCGGCGATCACCGACAACGCCGAGCGGGCGGTATCGGGTTGGCTGTCGAAGACGTACCCGGCCGTCCCGGCCTGGACGGCGATGACCGACATGTGGTGGGCGACGATGTCGTGCAGCTCCCCCGCGATTCGCATCCGCTCGTCCGCCACCGCTCGCCGGGCGCGGTCGGCCTGTTCGCGGTGGAGCCGTTCGGTGACCGCGGCCAACTCGACATTACGCAGTGAGAGTTTGCGGGCGTTGTCGCCGAACTTCCAGACGGCCATGAAGATGACGACGGCCATCACCATCACGGTCGCCATCGACGAGTCCGGCGTACGCAGGCCGGAGTAGACCCAGACGCCGGCCAGCGCGACGGCCGAGGTCAGGCCCATCCATCGAGGCCGGTCGGCCGTGACGGTGTAGAGCGCCACCAGACTCCCGTACGCGTTGAGCGCCGGGAAGTAGCCGAGCCCGATGAAGATCAGCCAGGACAGCCCGCAGACGATCACGACGGCCACCGGGAACCGCCGCCGGAACGCCACGGGCAGGTTGGCCAGCCCGGTCAGCACGTAGCCGGTCGTGTCCAGCGACAGCCACTCGTTGTGCTCCTCGCGCCCGATGAGCACAGCCAGCGTGGTGTAGCCGACCGCGAGCAGGACGTCGAGCAGCGGCGGGAACTGGGGCAGCCGGGGCATCGTGAGGCGGCGCCGGGGGTGGGCGTCAGGCACGGCCGAAGCCTACTCGCGGGTCTACTACAGAAGTTGCAGACGACGTGACTCCGCACGGTACTATCCTGCGCGTGGTCCGGGTCCTCGTCGTAGATGATCAGATTCTGATCCGGGCCGGCTTGGTAGCCCTGCTCAACGCCGCTCCGGGGATGGAAGTCGTCGGCGACGCCGCCGACGGCAAGCAGGCGATCGCGATGGCGGCCGAGCACAGTCCCGACGTGGTCGTGATGGACGTGCGGATGCCCGGTCTCGACGGCATCTCCGCCACCCGCCAGATCGTCTCGCAGGGCGACCACCCGCCGCGGGTCCTGATCCTGACGACGTTCGATCTCGACGAATACGTCTACCAAGCGCTTCGCGAAGGGGCCAGCGGCTTCCTCCTCAAGGACACGCCGCCCGAGCGCCTCCTGGCCGCGGTCACCACCGTCGCCGCGGGCGACATGCTCTTCGCGCCGACCGTCACCCGGCGGCTCATCGAGGCGTACGCGCCGTCGGGGGTGCCCGGCGCCGGCGAGTATGCCGACCAGCTCGCCACGCTGACCGCGCGGGAACTCGAAGTCGTCCGCTGGGTGGCCCGTGGCCTGTCCAATCAGGACATCGCTGATCAGCTCGTCGTCTCCGAGGCGACGGTGAAGACGCACCTCAACCGCGCCATGGTCAAGCTCCGCCTGACCAACCGCGCTCAGGCCGTCGTGTACGCGTACGAGGCGGGCCTCGTGACGCCACGTCGCATGCAGGCGCCCTAGAGCAGCCGCCCCGGCCCGAACTTCACCGGTACGCCCGGCGAGTAGAGCACGCTCACCGGCGGCCCGTCCGGCACCGGTACGCCGCTCGCCCCGCGCAGGCCGTCGTCGAGGTCGAGGAGTTCGGCCTGGTGCAACGGCCATTCGGGATGCTCGTTGGGCAGGTAGAGCGTGCGGCCGTACCAGGACACGTGCAGACCCCAGCGCGCGGTGACGAACTGCTCCAGCGGACTCGGCTCGGCGATCGGCGCGCCGATCCGTACAGTCACCCGGCTCGGCAGCCCACGCGGGCCGGGCCAGCGGCGGCGCGAGGTGTAGGTGATCACGTCTTCGGCGCGCTGGATGCGCATCGACGACCAGATGTACGGCAGCCGCAGCGCGGCCCGGCCGCAGAGGACCGGGATCAGCCGTGCGGCGTCCAAGGATCGGAACACCACCCCACGGCGGCCCGCGTCGTCCACGGAGTACAGGCGTACGTTGGTCTCGGGGAACGTGCCGAGGTAGGGCAACCCCGGTCCGGCCAGCAGCCCGACGCGGTACATCTCGAAGGGCACCAGCCCGACGTAGGTGACGCCGTCGAGGGTGTCCGGGCGCGTACCGGCAGGCAAGAGTCCGGCGACCAGCGCGGGGTCGATCGGCCAGTGCAGCAGGGTCAGCCGCCGCCACTCCTGGACCAGCAACCGCCGGCGTACCGGTCGCGGGGTCAGCGGGGTCACCGGTTCGACGGCCACTGCCACGGCCACTCCTCAGAACACGACGTCAGAACACGACGTCAGAACACCACGTTGAGCAGGACGGTCAGCAGGATCGACAGCCCGATCGAGACGGCGATCATGATCAGGCAGCCTGTCGCGCCGCCGAGCGGCCGCACGTCCCAGTTCCCGATGCGCACCCTTTGATCCTCTCACCGGCGGCCGGGGCTCCGCGACCGATCAGGCGGCCCCGAGGAGGTCGCGGCGTTCCTGCTCCAACTTCGCCGCCTTGTCAGCCGCCGCGACCTGGCGGGCGTCCAGCCGGCCGCGTACCTCGCCGACGGCGTCCGCACAGAGTTCGAGGTCCATCCGGGCTTCCCGGATCTGCTCCCGCACCTTCAGATCGGTGAAGATGTTGTCGAACCAGACGTCGAGGAAGCGGGTCATCCCGTCGACAGCGAGGTTCGGCAGCTGGACGCGGAACCCGGAGACGTCGTCGAGCTCGGTCCGCAGGACGGCCAGCAGCTCACTCGCCTCCCCGACCGCGCGGGCGGCCGCGTCGAGCCGATCGTGCTTCATCGTGCTGCTGATCGCGCCGCCGCCGAAGAAAGTGTCGTAAGTGGACCAGCCCGACGCGCTGCCCAGCAAGGATTGTGCGGTGCCCAGCGCTTGGGCGGCTGCCTCGGCCGCGTCGATCGCCTCGGCCAGCTCCGTGATCTCCCCGTCGAGCCGTCCGCGGTCCGCCGCCAGACTCAACAACCGGCGGCCGGCTTGTCCGCCCGCTCGCGCGAGGAAGTCCTCCTTCTGGTCGAGGATCTGCTCGTACGCGTACCGCGCGTCGCTGAGGTCGAGCAGCCGTGCCTCGGCGGCCGAGTGTTCGCGGTCGACCGCGGCCAGCCTCGCCTCCGCGTCGGCGAGCTTGAACGCGGCCGCCGCGGCTTCGGCCTGTTCCCGCGCCAGCGCCTCGTCCCGGCGCCCCCGCAGCGTGGCGAGCACCGAACTCAGCGACAGCCGCCCGAGCGCGTCGACGTCCCGCTGCTCCGCCGTCGCGCGTACGCGCAACTCCGCTACCTGGTCGTGCAACGCCTTTCGGCGTACCAGCAGGTCTTCGCGACGGGCCTCAGTGACCTCGTGCTCGCGCAGAGCCGCGGCGGCGGCGGTCAGGCGGTTCTCGATCTCGGTCAGCATTCGGCCAGTGCAGCACGTGTCCGCAAGCAGGGAGGGTGCGCCGGGGACCGGTGGGACCGGTCCCCGGCGCGGACGCTCACCAACCGACGGCGACCAGGAGGTACTGGGGGTTGCCGTGGGAGACGAACGACGACTGCCCTGCGTAGTCGTCGTAGGGGAACCCATACGCGAGCCGGTCGATGGCGTGGTCGTGCCAGAACTTGGCGTAGTAGTTGGCCGGTCCGGCCTGGTAGTACAGGCTGGGCGTCGACCATTGGGCCTGCGGCAGGTGCGCGACGTGCCGGTTCAGCGCCGAGCACAGGCCGGCGTCGTTGGCCAGGACGCCGGCGCAGCCGAAGATGTCGGACGTGGGCGCGGAGACCCCGACCGAACTGGCGTAGCTGGTGAAGTAGGTGGCGTTGACGCCGCCGGTCCGGAAGCTGGGGTCGCTGCCGGGCGCGATGATGCGGTAGGGCGCCTGCGTCTGCGCCAGCACCTTGAACTCCTGCGGTACCTCGTTGATGAACTTCTGGAAGGTGACCGCGCGGTCCTCGGCGAAGGTGGCCTGGTCCTCGCCGACCGCCACGTCGTACCCGTCGTGGGCGTGCAGGCGCATCGCGAGTTTGACGCCGAACGCGTCGACGCGGGTGGTATTGCCGTTGAAGACCGAGGCGCCCACGGTGAACTCGATGAAGTCGTAGTACTGGCTGGTCGGCGAGCCGAGGTAGAAGTACATCCGGCCGGCCGAGTTCACGGGCATGTCGAGGTAGGGCTGCTCGGCGATGGAGTGGGTCTGCCCGTTGAAGCTCCAGTACACCTGGCTGTCGGGGTACTTGCCGTTGGTGCGGTTGAGCACTTTGACCATGACGACGTTCGTGGCGGGCGGGATGGTGCTGGTGTCACCCCAGAACGAGTCGCTCGTCGGCGACGGGGTCGGTGTCGGGCTCGGCGAGGTGGTGGATCCGGTCGTGCGGACCGCGAACTCCCACAGCGAATAGCCGTACGCCGTCGCGCGCGCCGTGCCATAGACCCGGATGTAGCGCCCCGAGCCGTTCACGGTGAGGGTCTGGGTTCCGCCGGTGCTCGTGGTGGTGCTGTAGACGGCTGTCCAGGGACCGCTCCCCGAGGTCGCCACCTGCACCTGGTCCGCCGTCGCGTACGCGGCTTCCCAGGTCAGCACGACCTGGCAGACGGTCTGCGTCGAGCCGAGGTCGACCTGAAGCCACTGCGGGTCGGCGAACGCGCTCGACCAGCGCGTACCGGTGTTGCCGTCGACCGCGGCGCTCGCCGGGGTTCCGGCGTTCTCGGTGGAGGAGGCGGTGGCCGGCTTGTTGAGCGCGGCGTTGCCGGTGCCGCAGGCGGAGGTGGTGAACTCCCCGTAGACCTGGAACTCCCACAGCGAATAGCCGTACGCGGTGGCCCGCGCCGTGCCGTTCACCCGGACGTACCGGCCGGAGCCGCTCACACTCAGGTTCTGCACCCCGCCCGTTCCGGTGGTGGTGCTGTAGATCGTCGTCCAGGGACCGCCTGCGGCGGCGGACACCTGGACCTGGTACGCCGTCGCGTACGCCGCCTCCCAGGTCAGCGTGACCTGGCTGAGGGTCGCGGTGGCGCCCAGGTCGACCTGGAGCCACTGGGGAT
>NZ_JBFBAZ010000229.1:0-7913 GCF_040682475.1 Hamadaea sp. NPDC051192 | reverse complement strand
GACGGCCGCACCTACGCGTACGCGTACCGCCACCACGGCGTCCTGTTCGGACTCCAGTTCACCGTCCTGCATATGTTGGTGACGCTGACCTCCGCTGTCGCCGCCGGGGTCGGAATCCTGCAGGGCCTGCTCTTCCCGCGCATGACGCGGCGGCTCTATCGCGTCGGAACCCCCGCCTGACGCGGCGGCTCTACCGCGTCGGAACCCCCGCCTGACCGAAAGGCTCGCCATGACGTTCACCATCGACAGCACCGCGACCGACGTTCTCGCCGGCATCGATCTGACCGGGCGGCTCGCCGTGGTCACCGGCGGCTACTCCGGGCTCGGGCTGGCCGCGACCCGGGCGCTCGCCGCGGCCGGCGCCACCGTCGTCGTGCCCGCGAAGCGGCCCGCGGCGGCGGCCGAGGCGCTGGACGGCGTACCGGGGATCGAGGTCGACGAGCTGGATCTGGCCGACCTGGACAGCGTCGAGGCGTTCGCCGACCGGTTCGCCAAGTCCGGTCGCGGCATCGATCTGCTCCTCGCGAACGCCGGGGTCATGGCGCTGGCGGAGACGCGCGTCGGACCCGGCTGGGAGGGCCACTTCGCGATCAACCACCTCGGCCACTACGCCCTGATCAACCGGCTCTTCCCGGCGCTGGCGGCCGACGGCGGCGCACGGGTGGTCGTCACCTCCTCCGGCGTCAGCCCGGACGCCACATTGAACTGGGACGACGTCCAGTTCACCGAGGGCTACGACCGCTGGGCGGCGTACGCGCAGTCGAAGTTCGCCAACGCCCTGTTCGCCGCGCAGCTCGACACGCTGGGCCAGGCGTCGGGCGTACGGGCCTTCTCGGTCAACCCCGGCTACATCCTGACGCCGTTGCAGCGGCACCTGACCACGCAGGAGATGGTGGACGCGGGCTGGATCGACGCCGACGGCAACGCGCTGCTGCCCGAGTTCCGCTCGACCGAGCAGGGCGCGGCGACGCTGGTGTGGGCGGCCGCCTCACCGGAGCCGGCCGGCGACGGCGGCGCGTACCTCAAGGCCTGCGAGGTGGTGCGACGCTTCGACACCGAGCAGGACCGCGATCAGGCTGTCCGTCTGTGGGCGCTGTCGGCGGACCTGACCGGCGTCGACGGGCTCGCCTCGTAACGGGCGGCGATGCGGTCGCCGAGGGCGTACCCCTCGATGATCCGCTCGACCAGCCGCGCGTGCCGCTGGGCGACGGTCGCATCGTCCACAGCGGACAGCTCGGTGGCGGTGCGCCACCAGCGTGCGGCCGGTCCGGGTGGCAGGACGTGCACCGCCTGACGGCCGTCCTCCCGGGCCTCGTCGCAGGCCTTGCTCCACAGGGCCAGCTCCTCCGCGAGGTCGGGCTGGCCCTCGTCGCGCAGCCGGTCCGCGGCGCTGCGCCCGGCCGCCGACAGCCGCGCCGGTCCACCCAGATAATGGGTCAGGGCCCGGCTGTCGTCGTCCAGGATCATCGCGTAGACGCAGGCCATCATGGTCTCCAGCCGGCCCGCCAGCAGCACGAGCTGCCCCAGGTCACGCAACTCGGCGTCGTCATAGAAGAGCTGACGGTACGCCGGAAGCCGTACCGGAGCGGTGACTTCGCCGCGCAGTACCGCCACATGCAGGTCGCGTAGCTCCGCTCCGGGTTCGACGCCGAGCTGTTCGGCGATCTGCGTACGCACGACGGCATAGCACTGCAACGCCTCGGAGGTCCGGCCGAGCGCGCACAGCGCCCACATGTGCTGGGCGACGACGGGCTCGGCCAGCGGATGGGACTCGACGATCGGGGCGAGCCGGTCGGCGACCGTCTCGGCGTTGCCGCGCCGCAGTTCTTCGGCGGCCCAGGCGCTGGCCACCCCGACCAGCTGGGATTCGACGCCGCGGCGTACCTTGGCCGCCCAGAACCCGGTCAGCTGGGCCAGCGGCCGGCCGCGCCACAGGTCCATCGCTTCCCGGAGGTCGGCGACGCGCCCCGGATCACCCCGGTACGCCTCCAGCAGCCGCCCGATCCGGTGGACGTCGACGCGCTCCCGGTCGAGGTTGAGCACATAGCCGTCGACCTGCTTGGTCAGGCGTACGCCGTGCCCGGCGAAGAGCCGGCGGAGCCGGGCGATGTGCGCGTAGAGGGCGCTGCGGGGGGCCTCCGGTGGATCAGCGCCCCAGACGCGTTCCACGAGCGCGTCGAGCCCGACCGGGCTGCCGGCGTCCATCGCCAGGGCCGCGAGCACGGCCCGGCGCTGCAACGGCCCGGCGTCCAGGGTGCGGCCGCCCGCCTCCACCTCGATCGAACCCAGCAGCCTGATCCGCATGCGCTCCCCCCAGAGACACCTAGATCCCGGCGGCCCCCGGCGTTGGGAGCGTTCCCATGACCATCCGACTCTATCCGTCTGCCCCATGTGGACGGAAGCCTTGTCACTACATCGATACAGTCCTGTATCGGCGGCGAAAACGCGGATCGATGGCGTACCGGAGTGCGCCGGTCAGACCGCCCAGGCCGACCGCGAACCCATAGAGGAACGTGAGGCCTGCCGCAGCCGCCGCTGTCGGCCAGCCCGCCGACCGCCGAACGAAGCCGAGCATGCCGCGGACGGTCCACAGGAACACCCCGAACGCCGCCACCGCCAGTACGCCGAGCGCCGGCCAGACGACGGCGAGCAGCAGCCCGAGCCCGGTCAGCCCGATCGCGGCCAGCTCGGCCGGCCGGTGCAACGCCTCCCGCTCCGGCTTCAGGTCCCGCTGCTTGAGCACGAGCGGGATCAGCGACACCGCTCGGCCGAAACGCTTGCGTACCACCGAGGTGACACGATCGTCGTCGTCGTGGAAGCCGACCACGCGGACCGCCCGGCCGACCGGGAAGTTCTCCGCGATCCGCAGCCCGAACTCGTGGTCCTCGTTCGTCCACTGGCCGACCAGGCGCTCGTCGAAGCCGCCGATCCGGTCGACCACCTCCCGACGCAGCGCGCCGACCGCGAAGTGCCCGGTGTGCACGACGTCGAGCCCGGACTGTCGATAGTGTCCGGTCAGCACCTGTACGCGCTCGACGATCCCGTCGTCGACCAGCGGCCGGTCGCCGTAGACACCCCACACGGCGGCGTACTCGGGATGGTCGGCGAACATCCGCATCGCCTGCTCGACGGCGTCCGGCGCCAGCGCCACGTCGGAGTCGACGAAGAACAGCACCTCGCCGCGGGCGGCTGCCATGCCCCGGTTGCGGGCCAGCCCCGCTCCCCCGGTGACGGGCAGCCGCACCACGGCCGCGCCGAGGCTCTCGGCGATCGCGGCCGAGTCGTCGGTGCTCGCGTCGTCCACGACGATCACCTCGATCTCGGCGTACGTCTGGGCCTGGGCGGCCTCGACGCAGAGGGCGAGGGTCTTACGGCTGTTGTGGCAGGGCACGATCACGGAGACCAGCGGCGGCATCGGGTTCACCCGGCCGACAGCACGACGCGCTGAGCCTTGTGGTCGGAGAAGCCCTTCGGGTCCAGCAGGTCGTAGGCCGACACGTCGACGTCGGGCGTGGTGAACAGCCAGTCCAGCCGCCACTTGGCCGACCCGACCGGCCAGGTCGCCGGATAGAGCGAGGCCAGCGCCGGGGACTGGTCGACCAGCCGGTCCGGCAGTAGCTGGAGCAGATTCATCGCGGGCGAGGTGTTGAAGTCACCGCCGAGCACGACGCGATTCGGGTTGCCGGTGATGTCGGCCGCCAGCGCCCGATAGCTCGCCCGGCGGATCTCGAAGTTGAACCGGTCGATGGCGAACATGCTTTTGTCCGGGTCGGACCGCAGCCGGAAGATGCGTTGCGGCGGCTGGTAGATGTGCGAGTTGTAGAACGAGACGACCTGCCCGCCGACCATGATGTCCGTCCGCAGCGTCTGCGACTGGTAGAACAGCGGGCGATCGGCCAGCCCGGGTGGGACGGGCCGCAGATCCGCCGGCATCCAGGGCGTCGAGTCGAGCCAGTGATGGCCGACGACCGGCAGCCGGCTCAGCGTCAGGTCCCGCCCGGCCAGGACTATCTCGTAGCCAGGGAACCATTGGCGCAGCAGGTCGGCCTGGTCGATGGCCAGCGCCTGGGAGAACGTGTCGGCTCGGGTCAGGTCGACGTGGGCGTACTCCTGCAGCAGGTAGACGTCGGCGTCCAGGGAGCTGAGGAACTTGTAGAAGTCCTCGGTGGGGTGCGGCCCGCCCGGTTCGAGGTCCTGATCCCAGTACTCCGTGTTCCAGGTGACCAAGGTGATCGCGCCCGGCGCTACCGGCGGCCGCGCATGCCACAGCGTGGCCGCGTTGATGCCGGAGTAGTCGAACCCGAGGATGAGCCCGCACACCGCGTACGCGATCAGCAGCCGTCGCCGGGTCAGCGCCGCGAGCACGATCAGCAGGATCGGGACCGCCGCGAAAACGAACGGCGGCGCGAGATCGACCGGCCCCCACCAGTACGCCCGGCCGCTCAGCACGCGGTGGGCCACCACGAACACCAGCCAACCGGCGCAGGCCACCCCCGTCAGGCGTATCCGCCAAGAATGTCGCGGGCGTGACTGGACCGCGGACGCCACCGGTTTCTCGACTGGAGCGACCACGGAGGCTGAGGTTTCGAGGGGCGCCACGAGCCCAGTCTCGCGGGCGCACCTTGCCGGAAGCTTGCCCTCGCGGCCAAGAACGCGGCAAAGATCGATCACTACCGTCGGGAGGGTCGGCGGAGGCTTCAGTCGCAGGAGGGGCGCGTGCGGATCGTGGTCACCGGGGCGGCCGGAATGCTGGGCACCGCACTGCTCTCCGGGCCGTGGGCCGGGGTCGACTGGACCGGTGTGGACATTCGGCCGTTGACCGTGGACGCGGACTTCGTTCAGGCGGACGTGCGCGACACCGACGCGATGGCGCGGGCCTTCCGGCACGCCGACGTCGTGATCCACTCGGCGGCCGCGCTGCCGAGCAACCGATCGGCCGAGATCCGCTCGGTCGACGTCGACGGGACCGCGTCGGTGGTCGCGGCGGCGAAACGGGCCGGGGTCGGGCGGCTGGTGCACATCTCCTCGACCGCCGTCTACGGCCTACCCCGGCACTGCCCTACCCCCGAGGACTATCCGTGCGAGCCGGTCGACGCCTACTCCGGCGCCAAGCTCGAAGCCGAGCGGATCGTGCTGCGGGCGCGGGCCGAGGGTCTGTGCGCGCCGATCCTGCGGCCGAAGACGTTCCTCGGCCCCGAGCGGCTCGGGCTGTTCGCGATGTTGTTCGAGTGGGCCGACGAGGGCCGCAACTTCCCGCTGCTCGGCGGCGGGAACGTCCGCACGCAGATGCTCGACGTCGACGATCTGTGCGTCGCCGTCCGGCTGGTCTGTGAGCGCCCGGACGCCGTCGTGGACGACACGTTCAACATCGGCGCGGCGCGCTTCGGCACGCTGCGCGAGGACTTCCAGGCCGTGCTGGACGCCGCCGGCCACGGCCGCCGGATCGTCACCGTGCCGGTCGGCCCGGCCGTGGCGATCCTGCGCGGGCTCGCGGCGCTGCGCCTGTCGCCGGTGTACGCGCGGCTGGTGCACAAGCTTCGGCGGGACTCGTACGTCTCGGTCGACAAGGCAGTCGACCGGCTCGGCTTCGTGCCCCGGGTGAGCAACACCGAGGCGCTGCTCAAGACGTACGCGTGGTGGCGCGGGACGGCGGCGGACAGCCGCCGGCCGGCCGGAACCACCCATCGAGACCCCTGGCGGCAGGGCGCCCTCCGGCTCGCGAAGGCGCTGTTCTGAAGGAGCGGCTCATGGTGCAGACCCTGGAAAGCCCGGCGACCACCGCGCTCGACGACACCCCCGTACGCTTCCGCTGGCGAGCGCTGCTGTCACTGCTGCGGCCGCGGCACTGGATCAAAGGCGCGCCGGTGCTGGTGGCACCTCTGGTCATTGCCCCGGTCGTCGCAGCGGGGCACGTCGCGCCGCTCGGGCTGACCCTGGCCGCCTTCCTGGCCGCTTCGTCCACTGTGTACGTGCTCAACGATCTGCGGGATCGCGACGCCGACCGGCTGCATCCGGTCAAACGTCTGCGGGCGCTGCCCAGTGGGCGGGTGACCGTCCGGGCGGCGACGCTCCTGCTGGTGGTGCTGGCCGGGATCACGGCCGTGCTGCTGACCCTGCTGCCGCTCGTGGTCGCCGGCGTCGTCGGGGCGTACGTCGCGGTCAACGTCTGGTACAGCCTGGCGTTGAAGCACCAGCCGCTCGTGGACGTCTCTGTGGTGGCGGCCGGATTCGTGCTGCGGGCGCTCGCCGGGACGGTCGCGGCCGGCCTGCCGGTACGCCCGTTCCTGCTGATCTGCGTCTACTGCGCCTGTGTCGCGCTGTCGCTCGGCAAGCGCCGCCATGAACTGGCGATGGTCGGCGACGCCCACCGGTCGGCGCTGTCGGCGTACTCGGTGCCGTTCCTGGACCACGTGGTCGTCGTCAACCTCGTCGTGGCGCTCGCCGGCTACGTCGCCTTCCTGTGGGGGCTGGCCTCGCCGTACGGGGCGGTCGCGACGGTGGTGACGTTCCCGTTCGCCACTTTCACGATCTACCGCTACCTGCAGATGGTGATGGTCGACCGGTCGGGCGGCGATCCTGTCGTCGACCTGGTCCGGGATGGGCCGATGCGGGCCGGCGCCGGGCTCTGGGCCGCCGCGCTGGCCGCTGTCCTGATCGCGAGCGCCCTGTGACGGCCATCGAGTACGACCTGTGCGTCGCGGTGAACTACTACACGCCGTACGTCAGCGGCCTGACCGAGGTGGCCCGGGTCGTCGCCGAAGGCCTGGCCGCTCGCGGCTGGCGGATCGCGGTGGTCGCCGCCCAGCACGATCCCGCCACGCCGCGCCGCGAGACGCTGTCCGGTGTGGATGTCTACCGGACTCCGGTGGCCGCGACGATCAACCGAGGCGTGGTCAGCCCGTCCTTTCCGGCGACCGTACGCCGGATCGCCCGCCGGTCGCGGGTGCTGCACCTGCACCTGCCGATGCTGGAGGCCGGACTGATCGCGGCCCGGTTGCCGACGCCGATCGTGTCGACGTACCACATCGATCTGTGGCTGCCGCCGGGGCTCGTGGCGCGGGCCGCCACCGCTGCCGTGGCCGTCTCGGCCCGGTACGCCCTGCGCCGGTCGGCGGCCGTCGTCGTCAACAGCGACGACCAGGCCGCCCATTCGCAGCTGTGGCCGGTGCTGAGCGAGGCTCGGCGGGAGGCGATCGCGGCGCCCTGCCTCGACCGGTCCGGCGGGCAACCGTCCTATCGGGAGACGGCCGGGCCGCACATCGGCTTCCTCGGCCGGATCGTCGCCGACAAAGGCTTGGAATACCTCGTCGAAGCCTTCGACGGGATCGACGACCCGCAGGCCCGGCTGCTCATCGGCGGCGACTACCTGACCGTCGCCGGAACCTCGGTCATCGACCGGATCCGGGAGGCCGCCGATCGCGACCCCCGCATCCGCATCCTGGGCCTGCTCAGGGGACAGCAGATCGCCGACTTCTACGCCTCGATCGACGCGTTCGCGCTGCCGTCGGTCGCGGAGTCGTTCGGGATCGCGCAGGCCGAGGCGATGATGTGCGGCGTACCGTCGGTCACGACTGATCTGCCGGGCGGCCGGTATCCGGTCGTGGCCACCGGCATGGGGATGGTGGTGCCGCCCCGGTCGCCCGCACAACTGCGGGCCGCGCTGCTGGACGTGCTCTCGTGGGACGCCGCCCGCCGGGCCGACGGGGCGGACCGCGCGCGGGACCTGTTCGGCCTCGCCGGATGCCTCGACCGCTACGCCGCCCTCTTCACCTCACTCGCTCCCGCGCTCGCTCCCGCCCCCGCTCCCCCCGTCGCGGGGGGCGCGGCCCCGGCCGCCGGCCCGCCGGCGATCGGCGGGGCGCGGGGAAGTTAGTGCGAAAATTAGGTTAGAGAAAGGAAGATACCCCAAAAAA
>NZ_JBFBAZ010000228.1:0-8053 GCF_040682475.1 Hamadaea sp. NPDC051192 | reverse complement strand
CATCGCCCGACCGCCCCCTCGTGGACCGGCGTCGCCTGGGCTCTGCTGGCGGCCCGGCCGGCGGGGCCTACCGCGACAGCGGTCCACGGAGCGTCCCGAGCGGCGAGCCCATCCCCCGCAAGGTCCCAGACGTGCACCAGCTCCTCGGCGGCCGTCGACATGACCAGCGAACCGTCCGGGCTGACCGCGACGCAGCGAACCGGCTGCCGGTGCCGCCCGAGGACGCGCCCGGGCACGACATCGCCGTCCAAGGTCCGCACCGCCAGCGGCGACAAAGCCGCCGACGAAGCCGCCGACGAAGCCACCGACGAAGCCGCAGAAGACGCGGCAAGAGAAGCCGAGGAAGACGCGGCCAAGGAGGAGGAAGAGTCGAGGGGCCAGGCCATGACCTGCCCGTCCCCGCCACCGGAGACCACCGAGCGGCCGTCCGGTGTCACGGTCACGCTCCACACCTGACCCTCATGCTGCCCGAGCGGCCGCCCCGATTGATCCGGCGCGACGGACGGATCCGGCACGACGGACGGATCTGACGTACCACCGAGCGGGAACGCGAAGACCTGTCCGATGTAGGTGCCGACAATGACCGTCGACCCGTCGGGCGTGATCGTCATCGCCTCGGCCCACCGTTTGACCCGACCGAGGACCCAGCCGGTGCCCGAGGCCGGCGCCCAGACGCGTACGGTGTCGTCCCGGCCGCCGCTGATGAGCAGGTTCCCGTCCGGGCTGAACACCAGCGACCGGACTTGGTCGTCGTGTTCGCCGATCACGGTCGCCTGGCCGGTGGCGAGGTCCCAGAGGCGTACCTGGCCGTCCTGGCCGCCGGTGGCGACGCGGTCGCCGCTGGGGGCGTACGCGACCGCCCAGATGTGCCCGGCGCTGTTGATGAACGGCGGATCGTCCAGCGAGTAGCCGTCGGCGTCGATCCGCCAGCGTCGCACCGTCTTGTCGGCCGCGCAGGTCACCACCTCGTCGCCGCGCGGGCTCACCGCGAAGGCCCGGATGGCGCCGAAGTGGCGGCCGATGTCGACCGCTCGGCCGTCGTCGAGATCCCAGCGGCGTACGCGGCCGTCGTCGTCGCCGGTGAGGACCTGGGCCGGCCCGAGGAACGCCGCTGCCCAGACCTGCCGGCTGCCCGAGTCCACGGTACGCGTCAAGGACCGGCTGGCGCGCCCAGTCGTCGACACCGCGACGACGGCCGGGGCCTGCCGGGCCGCGACCGCCGCCCATCGGGCCGCCGGGAGTCCGGTGTGGACAGCCGTCAGCCCGAGCTGTGCGGCCGGCCGGACCAGCGGAGCTCGCAGTGCGGGACTGGCGATCTCCAGCACTCGCGACGCCGACCGGACCTCCGCCGACGTTGCCGCCCCGGTACGCAGAATCGGCCGGACCGCGTCCACCCCGAGGGCGTCGATCGCGCCGGCCAGCCAGCCCGGGTCGGCCAGGAACCCGAGGTCTCCCCCGGCGGCCATGACCGCCCAGGGCCGGTGTTCGAGCAGATGCCGAGGGGTGTCCGCGGGCCAGCCCCGGGCCGCCCAGGACTCCGCCCATGCCGAGACCTGTGCCGTGAACGGCGCGAGGCGTACGGGTCCGAAGACGGTGTCCCGGCAGGTGTCCAGCAGCGTCTGGTGGGCGAAGCGCCAGCCGCCGGTGTCCTCCAGCACCCGCCCGAACCGCTCCCGCAGAAGCGATTCCACGTCGAACGCCGAAACCCCCGCCGGACCCCCGACCAGCGAAGACGCCGAACCCCCGAACCCCGGCGCGGCCGATCCCTCGAGCGCCGAAGGCGGCGCGGCCCCACCGGACGAGTCCACGGGCGAGCTGAGAACGGACGCCAGCTCGTCGGCGGTCAACGGACCGGCCGCCGCGGTCAGCACCCCGAGAACTCCGCGCGTCGTCGCGTCCGCGGCCAGCTCGCGCAGATCTGACTCGGCCCGCTGCTCGACCCGTTGCGCCTCGACGACCTGGGTCAGCTCGGCCGGATACAGCGTCCATAGCGGATGGTCCGGGTGCACGTCGTCGGGCACGGGTGTCTTGCGCCCGGTCACGAGCACGTGCGTGAAGAACGGCGTACGCGACGGCAGCAGGGATGCGACGCTTCGCTGCCCGGCGGGCCGGAGGTCTTCGTCGAGTCCGTCGACGATCAGCAGCAGATGGCGTTCGAGACGTTCCGCGCGGTCGGCCGCCCGGGTCCACAGGTCGGCGAACGCCGCCGCGTCCGGCTCGACAGGCGGGTCCTCACCGAGCAACGCGGCCAGCTGTCCGGTGACGGCTGCGAGGTACCGGTCCGCGCTGGCGTCGAGGGCGCGCCGCTGCAACAGGTACGCCACGCAGTCGACCCCGTCGGGCGGGCTCGCGGCCAGATGGGCGGCCAGCGCGGTCTTGCCCGCCCAGGGCGGTCCCACGACGCGCCGATAGCCGGGCGAGCCGGTGGCGAAGGCGCGCAGCGCCGCGAGATCGGCGGCCCGGTCCAGCAGGTCCGGCGTACGCCCCGCGACTTCGGCGAGGACGGCTTGATAGCCCACGCGACGCGCGGTCGCGGGCAGGCGGACGAGGGTGGCCGGGGTGCAGCCGAGTTCCCGCCACCACAGGCGGGCGTTGGGCAGCCGGTCGAGGTGCGTGATCGGGGTGGCGGTCAGCGCCGACTCCCCCGCTCGCGGCTGGTGCTCGGTGACGACGCCGAGCACGATCTCGTTCCCGGCCGGGCCGGTCACGACCGCGCTGCCGGAGACGCCGGACCACTGGCTGCGCCCGAGCGCCTCCTGCTGCGGCGGGAGCGGCCGGGGCGTGCTGGTGACCCGGAAGGTCAGCAGGTCGGCGACCCGCTGGTCGGCGGTCGGGATCTCGCCGTCGAGCTGTGCGGTGTCTCGCGTCGAACGCCCGTCCGGCGTCCGGCGTTCCTGAAAGTTCGGGTAGCCGATCGCCCGGCAGTCGCGGATCACCGCGGCGGCCTCCCGGTCGACCGAGCCGAACCGCAGCGGCCGCACGCCGGGCAGCGGCGTCGCCAGCTCCAGTAGCGCCAGGTCGGCGCGCTCGCCGCCCAGCAGCAGGACCAGCGCCGGATGCTCCACCTTGTCCACGCCGCGCACGGTGACGGCGCCGTCGGCGGTCACGGTGTGCGCGGCGGTCAGCACGAGCCGGTCGGTCACGAGCAGGCCCGTGCCGCTGATCCAGCCGCCGGGACCTTCGCAGAGGACCTCGACGGCACGATCGGCGTACCCAGTCACGCGGGTTTCTCCAGGCCACGTGAGCCCACCTTGATCGGGAGGCCGTCCGCGTCGACCGGGGGCTCCAGCACGATGGTCACCTTCTGCACCGACTCGCTCGCGACCCCGGCCTGCCCGCCCAGCTCCACCACCCAGAACCGCACGCCGCCCCGCGCCTCCGCGCTGCGGGTCACGCCCACCTGGAACTCCAGCGTCACCTGGCCCACCGGGAACTGCACCGGCGCGTTCACCGCCTCCGCACTCGCCCGCGCGAGCTCCGCGCGCAAGGCCTGGACGACGTCGACGAGCCCGATCTGCGACATGCGGACCATCCTTCCCGGCGGCTCAGACCATGCGCAAGACCGTGGTGTGCTTCAGGTCCGCGTCCTCCAGGTCCTCATTCACTGGTACGCGGAAAGCAGCGACCTGCTCGAAGCCGGTGGTCGGGCGGTAAGCGCGTCCGGGGTCGCCGACCAGCACCAGCGCCCCGCGTTCGTGCTGCCGTCGCAGGAACCCGAGCATCGCGTTCGCCATGTCGCGGCTGTAGAAGACGTCCCCGGCCAGCACGACGTCGGCGTCCGGAACGGGCAGTCCGGGCGGCGTACTCAGCAGATCGCCGAGCGCCCGGTCGACGGTCACCCCGTTCAGCTCCGCGTTGAGCGCGATCGCCGCGTCGGCGTACTCGTCGATCTCATTGGCGACGACGCTGCGCGCGCCGGACCGCGCGGCCGCGATGGCGACGAGCCCGCCGCCCGCGGCCAGATCGAGGACGGACTTGCCGGCCACCAGCTCGGGATGGTCGAGGATGTGGCGGGCGAGGCCTTGGCCGCCGGCCCAGGCGAAGGCCCAGAACGGCGGCGGGAGTCCCTTCCGCCCGGTGACCTGCTCCATCAGCTCCCACAGCGGGATGGCCTCGGTGGCCTGCCGGAGCTTCAGCTCGGGCAGGAACGGCAGCCCCAGCGGTTCGGTGTGGGCCCGGACGAAGTCGATCAGCACGCCTGTAGACCCTACCCATCGGGCTGATCCACTGGACGGCAGTCGGCCCGTACGCTGTCCGCCGTGACCTCCGTCGAACACATCCGGGACGCCGCCCGTGCCGACCAATACTGGGCGCTGGTGCCGCAGGGCCCCGGATTCTGGTCGCTGTGCCGCTTCGACGACACCACGGGATTCGTCGGTCCGCCGGTGCACGTCTCCGGCGCCATCGGCGTCCATCCCGGGGTGGCCGTCGCCTGGGCGCAGCGGATCACCGGGCTGCCGGGCTGGGTGCCGATGATGTCCCGGCCGGGTGTCCTGGTCGAGGAGGCGTACTCGCTGGTCCTGGAGATCGCCCACCAGCCGCGCACCGGGCGGCGGATCGTGTTGCGGGTGGAGGCCGACCCGCAGCGGCCGAGCGGCGCGTCGGTCGTGGTACGCGAGCGCTGGGACGCGTCGGGCCTCTACAGCGAGGCACTGTCGGTTGTGGATCGCGCGGATTTCGCCGACGAGGCGCAGATGCTCCAGCAGACCGCGGACGGGTTCGGGCTGGATCCGGCGCTGTGGACGGCGGTCCTGCCCGGCGTGGAGTGGGCGCACGGCCCACTCTGAGCGAGCCGCACCAAACCTGTCATGCCCGACACTGTCCTCATTTGACAGACAATCGGACTGGACTGCCACCCGGGGGTGCCGCAGGATGGGTGTCGGTGCGGCGACGCCTTGTTCGACACGGCTCGCACCCGACCGCGTCGCCGCACCGACACCTCTGCCGACACCTCTGCGCGTCAGCGCCCGGCGCTAGAGCGCGCCGGCTTCCTGAATCACGCCCACGACCGATTTGGCGATCTCGGGCGTTCCGCCGTCGGCCGGGCAGTCCACGTAGGCCACGCTGATCGCGTCGACGCTGACCACGTAGGAGAAGGCGTCGCGGCACTGGGTCGGCTTCTGCGACCGCAGCGCCTCCTGGCCGAGCCGCTGGTCCGAGGTCAGCGCCAGCAGCTGATCCAGCTGGGCCGCCGTCAGCTTGCCCGTCTTGGTCGAGCCGTTCTTGGCCGTCTTCGTCCAGCTGCCGTCCGGGGTCACGGCGACCTTGTCACTCATTCCGGCGATTCCGCCGGCCCGGCGTACCTCGAGCGTGGTGAACCGGGCGGCGAGGGTCGGCGCGGCCATGGTCGCCTCCGTCGAGGGCTGCTGGCCAGGGCTGTTGGCGCAGCCGGTCAGCAAAGCGAGGGCTACCGCTATGACACCTAGTGTCCATCGGCCGGACAAGGATGTCACATTCCCAGCATTCACAATGTGTCTTCCTTCGATATATAAATCTCTCGGTGGCTACCGCCATCATCACACTAAGTCGGGGAGGACTCAGTGAGAAGATCCATCGCGATCGCCGGCGCCGCCCTCTTGATGGGCGGCGTTTTGCTCGGCACCGCACCAGCGGGTGCGGCTCCGGGCGGATCGGCGTCCGCCGTCGCACGCGCCGACCAGGCGCTCTCGGAGCACAGGGCGGCTGCTGCGGCATCCGGGTCCGACGCGTTCAGCTCGTATCGGACGATCACGGACGCGAACGGCGCCTCGCACGTGCGCTACACGCGTACCTACAACGGGCTGCGGGTCTACGGCGGCGACATCGTCGTGCACACCAGCCCCACCGGCGCGTACGCCGGAACCTCGGTCGGTCTGGCCTCGCCGCTGTCCATCAGCACCACGGCGAAGACCACGTCGGCCCAGGCCAAGGCGGTCGCCCGGCAGAACTTCCGCGGCACCATCACCAGCGTCGGCAGCTCCGAGCTGTTCGTCGACGCCACCTCCGGCACCGGCAAGCTGGCCTGGGAGACGGTCGTCTCGGGCTGGGCGCCGGACAAGCAGACCCCGTCGCGGCTGCACGTCATCAGCGACGCGGTCACCGGCGCGTACCTCGGCTCGTTCGACGAGATCGAGACCGTCTCCGGCACGGGCAACAGCATCTTCTCGGGTACCGTCGCCGTGGACACCACGCTGTCGGGCAGCACCTACTCGATGATCGACCCGTCGCACGGCAACGGCCGCACCTGCGACCTGAACAACGGCACGTCCACCTGCACCACGTTCACCGACGCGGACAACGTGTGGGGCAACGGGACGAACTCGAACCGGCAGTCGGCCGGCGTCGACGCCCACTACGGCGCGGCGCTGACGTTCGACTACTACAAGAACGTCCACGGCCGGAACGGCATCTTCGGCAACGGCACCGGCGTGCCGTCCCGCGTGCACTACGGCAGCAACTACGTGAACGCGTTCTGGGACGGCGCCCAGATGACCTACGGCGACGGTTCAGGCAACGCGAACCCGCTCGTGGCGATCGACGTCGCCGGCCACGAGATGTCGCACGGCGTCACGGAGAACGTGGTCTCCGGCGGCCTGACCTACTCGGGCGAGTCCGGCGGCCTCAACGAGTCCACCAGTGACATCTTCGGCACCGCGGTCGAGTTCTCGGCCAACAACACCTCCGACCCCGGTGACTACCTCATCGGCGAGGAGATCAACATCAACGGCGACGGCAGCCCGCTGCGCTGGATGTACAACCCGACCCTCGACGGCGCGTCGCACGGCTGCTGGTCGACCAGCACCAACAGCGTCGACGTGCACTACTCGTCCGGCGTCGGCAACCACTTCTTCTTCAACCTCGCCGAGGGCACCGGCGCGACGCAGTGGGGCACCAGCCCGGTCTGCGGCAGCGCTCCCGCCGTCGTCGGCATCGGCCGGACCAAGGCCGAGAAGATCTGGTTCCGCGCGCTCGACGTCTACTTCACGTCGAACACCCGGTACGTGAACACCACCACGCCGGCCAACACCTCGCGGGCGTACACGCTCAGCGCCGCCACCGACCTCTACGGTCTGTGCAGCGCCGAGTACAAGGCCGTCCAGGCGGCGTGGACCGCGGTCAACGTGGCCGGCTCCGACGCGTCCTGCCCGGCGGGCAACGACTTCTCGATCGCCGCCACGCCGGCGGCGGGCTCGGTCAACCCGGGTGGCTCGCTGACCAGCACGATCAGCACCACGCTCACCAACGGCTCGGTCCAGACGATCAACCTGACCGCCACGGGCCTGCCGAGCGGGGCGACCGCCACGTTCAGCCCGACCTCGGTCACCACGGGCGGCTCGTCCACGCTGACCATCGCCACCGCGGCGAGCACTCCGGCCGGCAGCTACCCCATCACCGTGACGGGCACGGGCACCGGATCGACGCGCTCGACCTCCTACATGCTGACGGTCAACGGCCCGCCCGGGTGCTCGCAGACCAACGCGACCGACGTGACGGTCCCGGACAACACCACGGTGGAGTCCCTGATCACGATCTCGGGTTGCACCGGTAACGCCGGTGCCGGGTCCACCGTCGAGGTGCACATCGTGCACACCTACATCGGTGACCTCGTCGTGTCCCTCGTCGCCCCGGACGGCACCGTCTACACGCTGTCCAACCGGGCCGGCGGCTCGACCGACAACATCGACACCACCTACACCGTGAACCTGTCCAGCGAGGTCGCCAACGGAACCTGGCGACTGCGCGTCCAGGACGCCGCCAGCGCTGACACCGGCTACATCAACAGCTGGACGCTCAACCTCGCCGGATCGACGCCGCCCGCCTGCAGCGGCACCAACGGCACCGACGTCACCATCCCCGACAACACCACGGTGAACAGCGCGATCACCATCGCCGGCTGCACCGGCAACGCCAGCTCGACCTCCACCGTCGAGGTGCACATCGTGCACACCTACGTCGGTGACCTCGTGGTCTCGCTGGTCGCGCCGGACGGCTCGGTCTACGCGCTGCGTAACCGGACGGGTGGTTCGGCCGACAACATCGACCAGACCTTCACCGTCAACCTGTCCACCGAGGT
>NZ_JBFBAZ010000227.1:0-8156 GCF_040682475.1 Hamadaea sp. NPDC051192 | reverse complement strand
ACCCGCCCCCCACCCACCCCTTTTCCCGTTGATCATGGAGTTAACTGTGGTCTCGACGGCGTGTCGAGGGTGAAAACTCCATGATCAACGCGACGCGGTGGGGTCGCGGCGGCAGGGGAGGAGGGCCAACCAATCGACCGTCGTTGAGCGTCTTCTCCGGTGCGGCCCGCTGCGGCCGCCGGACGAGGGGGAACGATGGGGGAGAACGTGGAACGCGCCGACGAACCGGAAACTGTGGAGATCCCGGCGAAGCCGGCCGCCTCAGAAACCCAGAAGCCGGCGGCCTCAGAAACCCAGAAGCCGGCGGCCTCAGAAACCCAGAAGCCGGCGGCCTCAGAAACCCAGAAGCCGGAAGACGCAGAAACCCAGAAGCCGGCGGCCTCGGAAACCCAGGCGCAGCAGGCGAAGCCGGAACGCGCGGAGACCCGGGAGCAGCCGAAGCGTCGCGTACGGGTGCCGCCGCCGCTCAACCTGGGCCGGCGACTGCGCGCACTGGCCGGAGTGGACGAGAAGCTGCTGGCGTACGCCCCGCAGGAGCGAGCCTGGTACACCTCGCTCGGCGGCGTCGTGCTGGGGACGGCGACGATCGCCGCGTTCTCGATGTGGTTCGCGATCACCCAGGCCGTCGGGGTCACCAGCGGCTGGGCCGTCATCCCGGTCCTGGTGTGGTTCTTCTTCATCCTCAGCGTCGACCGCTGGCTGGTCTCCAGCCGGATCGGCGGCGAGGGCCGCAAACGTCTGCCGGTGCTGTTCATGCGGATCGGCATGGCGGTCCTGTTCGGCATCATCATCGCCGAGCCGCTGGTGCTGCGGGTCTTCCAGACCGCCGTCGAGCAGCACATCCGGGACGAGCGGGCGGCGCAGCTCGCTGACCTCGCCGGGCGGCTCAAGAAGTGCAATCCGGCGCCCACCGCGCCGGACGCTCCGCCGCCGGCCGGGTGCACTTCGACCGACGTGCTCTCGTTCGGCCAGACCCCGGTCGCCACGACCCAGCAGCTCGCGGCCGTACGCGCGGACGCGGCCGAGCTCAAGGCGCAGGTGACCGCCGACGCCAAGCGGTACGCCGAGCTGAACGAGCTGGCCCGCCGGGAGTGCAACGGGACGAGGGGCGCCGGGCTCACCGGCCGAGTCGGCGAGGGGCCGAACTGCCATCGGCTGCGCGGCGAAGCCGACGAGTACGCCAAGACGCACCGCATCGCGGCGAACACCGCCCGGCTCGGCGTACTCGGCCAGCAGATCTCCACATTGGAAGGTGCTGCCCAGCAGAATCAGGCGGCGTTCGAGCAGGAGCGCGGTCGGCAGATCGCGGCGCGAGTGGAGCAGGCCCGCAGCCACCAGGGTCCGATCGGGCTGCTGGAACGGCTGGGCGCGCTGCACGAGCTGGCCGGGCTGAACATCACGCTGGCCCTGGGGATCTGGGCGGTACGCCTGTTCTTCATCCTGGTGGACTGCATGCCGATCCTCGTGAAGTACGTCGGCGGCAGCACGACCTATGACCGCCTCGTCGACCAGCGACTCCGGTACGCCGAAGCCACCTTCGAGCACGATCTGGCCCACGAGATGGACGAACGGGCCGCCGTGCTGCGCAAACGCCGAGCCGAGATCGACCTCGAAGTGCTGGAGCACAAGGCATTCCTCGGCGACCGGCTGAGCGCGGCCGCCGACCGCCTCGACGGCACCCGCCGCTGAGAAGGGGCTAGGGGGCGGTTTCGCTGGTGTTCACGATGTGGTTGACGGCCTCGTCGACGTCGTCGGTCAGCATCATGAGGTCGAGGTCCTCCTTGCTGATCTTCCCTTCGCCGAGCATCGTCGTACGCAGCCAGTCGATCAGACCGCCCCAGTACGACGTCCCCATCAGCACGACCGGGAACTGCGTCACCTTCCGGGTCTGGACCAGGGTGAGCGCCTCGAACAGTTCGTCCATCGTGCCGTATCCGCCGGGGAGGACGACGAAGCCTTGGGCGTACTTCACGAACATCGTCTTGCGCACGAAGAAGTAGCGGAAGTCGATGCCCAGTTCGACCCAGTCGTTGAGGCCCTGCTCGAACGGCAGCTCGATGCCGAGTCCGACGGATAGGCCGCCGGCCTCGGCGACGCCTTTGTTCGCCGCTTCCATCACGCCGGGACCGCCCCCGGTGATGACTGCATAACCGGCGCGGGCGAGTGCGCCGCCCAGTTCGTAGCCCAGTCGGCATTCGGCGCTGTTCTCGGCGCTGCGCGCGGATCCGAAGACGCTGACCGACGGGGGCAGGTCGGCCATCGTCTCGAAGCCTTCGACGAATTCACTGAGGATGCGCAGCGTCCGCCACGCGTCCTTGGTCTTCCAGTCGGGCCGGCCGCGCGAGTCGAGCAACGCCTGGTCGGCGGTGCTCGACCGGGTCACCGAGCCGCGGAGGGTCACTGCTCCGGAGTGGCGTTCTCGGTTGCTCATCTCAAGAACTTATCCCGCTAAGTGTCAGCTAACCGCATCCGGCGCGTCGGGCAACCAAAAGCGGTTGCCGACCGCTTTAAATGGGTACAGCCTGGCGGTGGAGGGGACGAGAGTGCTGAGCCGGACCGAAATGCTGAAGCGGCGCGCGGCCATGCGGCAGCGCATCCGTGTCGTCGTCGCGCAGCGTCGCATCCCGGCCGTGCCGGTCGAAACCCCCGCCGAGCCCGAGCCGCGTGACTGACAAGTCCCGCGCGCCGGCTCTCGTCCTGTTCGCGGTGGTCCTTCTCGCATTCCTCGGGTACGCCGCCGGCCGCGCCCGGAATCCGGAAAGTGCGTCTGGCGTACCCGTGGTGGAAAAGAGCCGGTCTGCCGCGGCGCCGGTGGTGACCGTGGCGGCCCGCCAGACCTCGGGCGGGCCGAAGAGCGGGACCGGGAAGTTCGTCATCGCGCCGGGCGACGGTCCGATGGTGGGCCGTGGCCTCGTGCACGCCTACCAGGTCGCGGTCGAGACCGGTGCGGGGCTGGCCGCGGCCGATTTCGCGACCGCGGTCGAGGCGACGTTGGCCGATCCGCGGAGCTGGACCGCCCGCGGCCGCTGGGGTTTCCGGCGGGTCGGGCCGGGCGAGCCGCACGATTTCGTGGTGAAGCTGGCGACGCCCGCGACGGTCGACAAGATCTGCGGCGCGGCCGGCATCCAGACGAGCGGCGAGGTCTCCTGCCGAGCCGGTGGCAATGTGGTGATCAACCTGCGCCGCTGGTTGCTCGCGATCCCGCCGTACGCCGGCCGTCTCCGCGACTATCAGCACCTCGTGGTCAACCATGAGGTCGGCCACTTTCTCGGGTTCGGCCACGCGGGCTGTCCCGGCCGGGGCCGACCGGCGCCCGCGATGATGCCGCAGTACTACGGCCTGGACGGGTGCGTTCCGAACGCGTGGCCATATCCGCAGACGCACTGAGGTCCCGGACGCGAGTCCGGGACCTCAGTTGGAGTTGCGATCAGTAGCCGCTGCCGTTGACGACGATCCAGCCGGTGCCCCAGGTGACCCCGTTCCCGCCACCGACGTTCGGCGTGAAGAAGACGGCGCCGCTGCTCTTCCGGCCGGTGATGTCCTTCAGCCCGTCGCCGTTCAGGTCGCCGATGTCGAAGCTGTCGAACGTCGTGCCGTTCATGACGACCCAAGCGGTGCCCCACGTGACGCCGTTTCCGCCGCCCAGGTTCGGGATGAGGACGATCTCGCCGTTGCTCGCCCGGCGGCCGGCGAGGTCGTTCTTACCGTCGTTGTTGAGGTCACCGACGCTGATGTAGTCGAAGCCCCAGCCGCTGGCCACGACACCCGCGGTGCCCCAGGTGACGCCGTTTCCGCCGCCCAGGTTCGGGATGAGGACGATCTCGCCGTTGCTCGCCCGGCGGCCGATGAGGTCGTTCTTACCGTCGTTGTTGAGGTCGCCCACATCGATCTTGTCGAAGTTCCAGCCGCGAGCCACCACCCACTCGTCACCCCAGGTGACGCCGTTGCCGCCGCCGAGGTTAGGCAGCAGCCAGATGTCACCGTTGGGTGCGAGGCCGATGAGGTCGTTCTTGCCGTCGTTGTTGAGGTCGCCGACGGCGACCTGGTCGAAGCTCCAGCCCGACGCGATCACCCAACTGGTGCCCCACGTGACGCCGTTGGTCCCACCGCCGAGGTTGGGCGTGATGACGATGTCGCCGTTGCTCGTCTTGCGGCCGATGAGGTCGTTCTTGCCGTCGTTGTTGAGGTCGCCGATCGCGATGGTGTGGGCGACCGTCGCGGCATCGTCAACGATGTTGTCGTACCGGTAGGCCGTGTAGTCCCCGGCGGGGTGCGAATCGATCGTTCCGTCGGAGCCGCCGGTCAGGGTCTCCTGAGCGATCTTCACAGGGGTGGAGCCGAAGGCGTAGTACTGGAAAGTGCCGGTGGTCTTGTCGATCCAGCGCTTGAACAGGATTGTGTGCTCGCCGGAGTCATCGAGGATGTCTCCGGGCAGGAGATCGGTCTTGCTGATGGAGTGCGCGACCGAGGGCAGCGATACGGTGGTGAGGCTGCTCGCCAGGTGCCAGGACATCGAGACGTATCCCGAGCAGTCGGTTCGATAGTTGCGGCCGTACTCGTCGGGGTAATCGGCGGACTGACTGTAGGGGATGTACGCCCGGTTGTCGTACCAGTACTGGGCCCGCGACAGCACCTCGGATCGGGTGATCTGGCCGCCGACACTGGAGGCGGCGTGGGCGGCGGTGGCTGAACCGGCCATGGTCGCGGCGGTGCCGCCGAGCGTACCGAGGCCGAGGGCGACCGAAAGGCCGAGTGCGGCAGTGAGGGTCCGGCGGAGAAGCGTCTTGCTCATGAGAGAGGTTCCTTCCTACAAAAGGCGCCAGAGGTTCAGCTCCGGCTGAGCGTTGAGGGTCGCGACGATCAGGCGGCGGGCCACCTCGTCGGATTCCGCCTGGGTTCCGGCGGACGTGAAGATCGCGATGTCCAGGCTTTGCGGCCCGGCGCGTACGCGAAGGTGTTCGATGCGGGCGCCGCTGGCGGGATTGCGCCACAGCACCTCGATCAGTCGGTCGGGACTTATGTCGGCCAGTCCTTTGAGCGGGCCGATCCGGGCCGTGGAGAGGTACATCAGGCGCTCCCGAAAGCGTCGGCCGGAGCCGATCCGCCGCCCCAGCCGTAACCGTCGTCGGCCCGGATCGCGAGATCGTGGCCGGTCACCGCGAGCGCGATCGTCAGGCCCATGAGCAGGACCAGAGCCATGATCGTGACGAGGCGGACAACGGAGCGGTTGAGATCGAGAAATGCGAACATATCTATCTCCAAGGCGATGAAGTATGCGTGATGCAGGTCTTTTGTGGATTTTGTGGCGGTTGTTCCCGGCCACGAGATAAGAATGGCGGCCGCAAACCGCCAAGTCACTAGCTCTGACCTGGCAGGACCCCGCCTGGCGGGTTCGCGCCAGCCGCCTACCTGCTCACTGGCAGGGAAGGGGTCGCGGGATGCGGCGTCCCTTCGGCATGATCACCACAAGGAACTCATGGGGGAGGACCAGTGTTAACGGGACTAGGACTTACTGATCAAGACGACGCGGTTTACCGAGCCATGCTCGAACGCCCCGGCCTCGGGGTAGCCGCGTTGGCCGAGCACCTGCAGGCCAGCGAGGAATCCGTCCGTGCCGCGCTCGACCGGCTGGCCGATCTGGCGCTCGTCCGGCCGAGTGGACAAGGGCTACGGGCGATCCGGCCCAAGGTCGGGCTTACGGCGCTGCTCGCTCAGGCAGAGGCGGAGATCGCCGAGCGCCAGCGGCAGATCGAGGCGACCAGAGCGACCATCGCCGGGATCGCTGCCGCGTACGACGACAGCGACCAGTACGAGCTGGCCACCCGGCTGGACGGGCTGGACGCCGTTCGGGAGCGGCTGACGGAACTGGCACGGACGACGCGCTTCGAATGCCTGTCGTTCACCACCGGGGCGGCCCAGACGCCCGACACGATGGAGGCTGAGAAGCCGCTCAACCAGGTCGCGCTGGAGAGCGGCGTCGAGATGCGAAACGTCTATCAGGAGAGCTTCCGCAACGATCCGGGCACGTTGGCGCACGCGCGCTGGATGGCGTCGCTCGGCAGCCGCAGTCGGACGGTGGCGACGCTGCCGATGCGGCTGGTCATCATCGACCGCGAGATCGCCATCGTGCCGATCGACCCGTCGGACGGGGCGGTCGGCGCGCTCGAACTGCGCAGCCCCGGGGTGGTCGCCGGGTTGGTCGCATTGTTCGAGCAGGTCTGGCACTCCGGTACGCCGTTCGGCGACGTCCCGCCGGTCGACGCGAACGGGCTGCTTCCGCAGGAGCGTGACCTGCTCCGGTTGCTGGCGGCGGGGCATACCGACGAGTCGGCTGCCCGCAAGCTCGCGATTTCGCTGCGGGGCGTCCAGCGGTTGATGACCACGTTGACGACGCGGCTCGGTTCGGCGAGTCGGTTCCAGGCGGGGGTGGAAGCCGCCCGGCGCGGGTGGGTTTAACGGATTCTTCCTGCGGCGACGGAATCAGTTGGCCGGAAGGTCTTGTAACCGATTCCGGAGTGCTATTGGATGTCATAGGTCCGATCGGCCCGGTCTCCGCCATGCCTGGGCCGATCGGCCTTTTGCGCGATTCCTCCTTTGCCCCTTTCGCGCCCTTCGTTCACGCCTGCTGCCGCGCCCTTTCGCACCCGCTGACGCCCGCTCGCACCCGCTGCCGCGCCGTCTCCGCACGCCGCGCCTCCGGCAGGTGAGCTGCAGATCACGGTTATGCAGGGATCGGCGGCCACTTTTAGGGTGCACATCGGTGATCTGCAGCCAACGGGGAGCGGGCGTGGCGGGTGCGGGCGCGGCGGGTGTGGGTGCGGGTACGGCGGGCGCAGGAGTGGGCCAAGCGGCGGTGGCAGGCTGGGGTGCGTGGCCGCGTCGCACGGTCGTGGTTGCATATAGCCGTGACCCGGCGAGCCATGAGCACGTTTCGGCTGGTGCGGCCCGCGGCCGCCACCGCCGGCGCGCCCGCGCCCGCGCTCGACGAGGCGCAGGCTCGGGTGGTGCGGCACCGGGAGGGCCCACTGCTCGTTTTGGGCGGTCCGGGCACGGGGAAGACGACCGTGCTGGTCGAATCGGTCGCCACGCGCATCGCCGAGGGTGACGACCCGGAAGGCGTACTGATCCTGACGTTCGGGCGGCGGGCCGCCATGTCGCTGCGGCGACGCATCGAAGCCCGGGTCAGCGCGGTCGCCGAGCGCCGCGTCATCCGCGAACCGATGGTCCGAACCTTCCACGGCTACGCCTTCGGCCTGCTGCGGGCCGCGGCGGCGACGCGAGGCGAGCCCGCGCCCAGGCTGCTCACCGGGCCCGAACAAGACCTCGTCATCCGGGAACTGCTGGAGGACGGCGAGGTCGCCTGGCCCGACGACGTACGCCCCGCGCTGCGTACGCGGGCCTTCGCCGAACAGCTTCGGGATCTGCTGCAACGGGCGGCGGAACGCGGGCTCGGCCCGAACGGGCTGCACGAGCGCGGCGTGCGCCACGGCCGGGCCGACTGGCTGGCGGCGGCCGAGTTCCTCGGCGAGTACGAGCAGGTCTTGGCGCTGCGGGAGACGACGACGAGGAGTTCGGCGGCGTACGACCCGGCCGAATTGGTGCGGGCGGCGGCGGCGATGCTGCGCGACGACCCCGCGCGGTTGGCAGCTGAACGACGCCGGCTGCGGGCGGTCTACGTCGACGAGTACGCCGACACCGACCCCGCCCAGGTCGAGCTGCTCGAACTCGTGGCCGGAGGCGGGGCGACCGTGGTGGCCCTGGCCGATCCCGACTCGTCGACCTTCGCCTTCCGGGGATCCGACCCGGCCCTCGTCGGCAGGTTCCCCGCGACCTTCCCGCGAGTGGACGGATCAGACGCGCCGGTGCAACTGCTCGGGGTGAATCATCGGGCGCCGGAGGCGCTCCTCGGCGCAGCCGCCCGGATCTCCGTACGCCTTCGCGCCTCGGCCGGCGTCGGCGTGTCGCACCGCCGCGTCACCTCCGCCGCCTCCGCGCCGACGGCCTCCGCGCCGACGGCCTCCGCGCCCGCGACGGCCTCCGCGCCGGCGGCCTCCGCGCCGACGGCCTCCGCGCCGACGGCCTCCGCGCCGACGGCCTCCGCGCCGACGGCCTCCGCGCCGACGGCCTCCGCGCCGACGGCCTCCGCGCCGACGGCC
>NZ_JBFBAZ010000226.1:0-8209 GCF_040682475.1 Hamadaea sp. NPDC051192 | reverse complement strand
GGCCGAGGGGACCGGCGCCCGGCCGGTCGTCGCCGGCCAGGGCGCCGTCTACGCCGCGGTGCATCTGTACAACGTGGAGTACTGGGAGATCCACGACCTGGAGGTGACCAACGACTCCGCGACGGCGGCCGAGCGCAACGGCCTGCTCGTCGAGCTGGAGAACTTCGGCGTGGGTCACCACTACCTGATCGATGACGTGTACGTGCACCACGTGGCCGGCGACCAGGCCGCGGCGAAGCGCTCCAACGGGATCCAACTGCGCGTCACCGGCACCGCCGTGCCGACCCGGTTCTCCGACGCGGTGGTGCGGAACTCGGAGGTCTACCACGTCGACCGCGAAGGCCTGACCACCGCGTCCGAGCAGAACTGCCGCACGATCTACGGCTGCACCGGTACGCAGAACTGGCTCGCCAGCACCGGGGTGGTCTTCCAGAACAACGTCGTGCACGACACGGGTGGCGACGGCATCGTGATGCGCGTCGCCGACCACGCGGTGGTCGAGGGCAACGAGGTCTACGACATCGCCCTGCGCAACACCGGCAACAACGCGGGACTGTGGACGATCAACTCCGACTACACGCTGATCCAGCACAACGAGGTCTACCGGGTGAACCGGTACGCCGGCACCAATGACGGGATGGCGTTCGACTCCGACTACGGCAACCGGGGCGTCGTCTTCCAGTACAACTTCAGCCACGACAACGAGGGCGGCTTCATGCTGTTCTGCGGCGCGTGCGGCGGCAGTGCGAACACGTCCGGGACGATCGTGCGGCACAACATCTCGATCAACGACGGGTCCCGCCTCCTGTACGCGGTCGGCGAGCAGGCGGCGCAGGTCTACAACAACACGTTCTACCTGCCGTCCGGGTCGGCGACCGCCGTCATCGAGGACACCACCGGCACGACGACGGTGCGGTGGCAGAACAACGTCTTCTACAACCTCGGCAGCGGGGCGTACGCGGGTTCGGGCTACGTCGCGGCCGACCACACCTGGCGCGCCAACGTCTTCTACGGCAGCCATCCGGCGAGCGAGCCGGTCGACGCGTACAAGTCGACGGCGAACCCGCTGCTGGCCAACCCGGGTGGGAGCGCCCCGGCCGACTATCAGCTGACGGCGGGCTCTCCGGCGCTGCGGTCCGGTCAGGTCACCACCGGCGCGGGCGGCCAGGACTACTTCGGCGATCCCGCCCCGCTGGCCTGCCGGCCCGACGCCGGAGCGCATCAGCGGTCGGCGTTCACCGATTCGGCCTGCCTCGGCACGACGATGACGGCCAACGGCGGCTTCGAGACCGGGTCGCTGTCGGGCTGGCCGGTCGCGACGTCGGGGCGTACCTGGGCGGATTCGTCGAGCGTGCGTTCGGGGGTGTACGCCGGAAAGCTCGGCCCGTACGCCGCCTCGCTGGAGCAGACCGTGACGGTCGCGCCGAACACCACCTACGTGCTGTCCGGCTGGGGCCGCGTGGACAAGGCGGACACCCAGCTCGTCGTCGGCGTCAAGAACTACGGTGGCATGGAGGTGCGCGTGCCGGCGTACGCCACCGGCGAATGGCGCGCCGGTTCGGTCACCTTCACCACAGGCGCCTCGGCCACGAGCGTGGTCGTCTTCTGCTACGCGCGCAGCGGCACCGGATACGGCTGGTGCGACGACGTCCGCCTGATCCCACAACCGAGCTGACCATTCGAGCGGGCTGACCGCCCAGGTGGGCTGACCGGCCGCAACGCGTCGCAAACCACCCAGACGCGGACGCCCCGGAGTGGGACTGCGATGATCCACTCCGGGGCGGATATAGTGGCTCGGCGGCGGACAGGCTAGGGGGGCGAGATGACGCAGGCGGATCCCCGGTCGAGGATCCTGACCATCCCCAACGCGATCAGCTTTCTGCGGCTGCTCGGCGTCCCGCTGTTCCTGTACCTCTTCCTCGGCCCGCACGAGTGGGGCTGGGCGGTCGCGGTGCTGGCGATCGGCGGCACGACCGACTGGATCGACGGCTACCTGGCGCGGCGGCTCGGTCAGGTGAGCCGCCTCGGCGAGCTGATGGACCCGGTCGCCGACCGGCTCTACATCCTCGCCACCATCGTCGCGTTCACCGTCGAGGGCGTCGTGCCGTGGGCGTTCACCATCGCGCTGCTCCTCCGGGAAGCCGTGCTCAGCGTGGTGGTCCTGATCCTGCGCCGCTACGGCGTACCGCCGCTGCCGGTCCACTACGTCGGCAAGACGGCCACCTTCATCCTGCTGTTCGCGTTCCCGGTGCTGCTGCTCGCGTCCGCCACCGACGGCGCGGTCGCGTCGGTCGCCCACGCGATCGGGTGGGCGATGGCCTGGTGGGGGCTCGTCCTCTACTGGGTCGCCGGCGGTCTCTACATCCTGCAGGCTCGGTCGGTGGTACGCGCCAAGCAGCCGGCCGCCACCGGAGGTTCGGCATGACCTCCTCGGCGCCCCCGCCTGACACCGGCGAGCAGGCCGCGCAGGCGCGCCGCCGGTACAGCACAGACCTGCTGGACTCCCTGTTCCGGGAGTCCGTCGACGCCAGCCGCGCGGCGTACGAGGCGTCCACCCGGCGCTCACCGGCGATGCGGACGGCGTACCAGGTGCTCGGGGCGGTGACCGCGCTCGTGCTCGGGTTCCTGCTCGCCGTGGCGTACCAGAAGGTCGTCGAGGAGCAGCCCCAGCGGCAGACGGCCCGCGACGGCCTGATCGCCGACATCCACACCCGGCAGGACCGCATCGACGCGCTGACCGGCCGCGAGGAGTTGCTGCGCGGCCAGGTGAACAGCCTCCAGGCGGCCCTGCTCAACGACAGCACGCTCCAGCGGCTGCGCACCTATGAGGCCGCGACCGGGCTGCGCCGCGTGACCGGCGACGGCGTGACCATCAAGCTGGGCGACGGCCCCGCGAAGGCCGACCCGGTCACCGGCCAGGCCGACAAGACCGCCCGGGTCCTGTTCGTGGACCTGCGCAACGTGGTGAACGAGCTGTTCACCGACGGCGCGGAGGCGATCGCGATCAACGGCCAGCGGCTCACCTCGACCTCGACCATCCGCTCGGCGGGCGAGGCGATCCTGGTGGACTTCAAGCCGCTGGTCGGCCCCTACAAGATCACCGCCATCGGCCCCAGCTCGATGGCGACCAAGTTCTCCGAGTCGGCGACCGCCGACCTGTTCCGCAAGCTCGTCGACAGCAAGGGGATGTCGTTCTCGGTGAAGCGCACCGACGACCTCACCCTGCCCGCCGCGGCCAATCCCCAGCTGCGGTACGCCAAGCCAGTCGTCTCCGGATCGCCCTCGGCGACCGTGTCGCCATCGGGAGGTGGCAAGTGATCCCCGTCCTCGCCTTGATCGCCGGGGTCGTCCTCGGCGTGATCCTCGACCCGACCGTCCCGGCGGCGCTCGAGCCCTACCTGCCGATCGCCGTCGTCGCAGCGCTCGACGCCGTCTTCGGCGGCGTGCGGGCCAAGCTGGACGGGATCTTCGACGACAAGCAGTTCGTCGTCTCGTTCATCTCCAACGTCCTGGTGGCCGGCCTCATCGTGTGGCTGGGCGACCAGCTCGGCGTCGGCGGGCAGCTCTCCACCGGCGTGGTGGTCGTCCTGGGCGTACGGATCTTCGGCAACGTCGCGGCGATCCGGCGGCATCTGTTCCGGGCGTAGGAGGCGGGATGACGAACCCTCACGAGAACCAGCCCGAACCGGATCGGCCGCCCGGCGACGCCGACCGTGACATCGGGTCCGGCGGCGTACGCCCGGATGCCTTCGGCGCGGACTTCGACGCCGAGCAGACGATCCGGCTCGACCACCCCTCGGACGCCGTGGACTCCGACGATGACTCAGTCGACGACTCCGCCGACACCACATCCGACGGGTCCGCCGAGATCGCCGACGGCGAGTCAGACGAGGGAGCCGAGCCGACGGTCGCGCTGGCTTCGCCGTCCAGCTCCAACGGCACCACCGATTCCGGCGGGTCTTCGGAGGCGGCGGGTGGGTCCGGCGAATCCGGCAAGAAGAAGGTGTCCGCGGCCACGATCGTCATCGCGGTCCTGGTCGGGCTGCTCGGCTTCGCCCTCATCGTGCAGGTCCGGGGCACCTCGGAGGACTCGACGCTGGCCTCCGCGCGTACCGACGACCTCGTCCGGATTCTGTCCGATCTGGACTCCAACGAGAATCGCGTACGCCAGGAGATCGCCGACCTGGAGCAGCTGAAGCGGGAGCTGACCGCCGGCAGCGAGAGCGCCGAGGCGGCCCGCGCCGCGGCCGAGCAGCGCGCCGACGAGCTGGGCATCCTGGCCGGGACGCTGCCCGCCGAGGGAACCGGCCTCACCGTACGCTTCTCCGGCCAGATCCGGGCCTCGCGGATCCTCGACGCGGTCGAGGAACTCCGTAACGCCGGCGGCGAGGCGATGCAGATCAGCGGGGGCGGTGGCCCGGCCGTCCGGATCATCGTCTCGACCTACTTCCAGGACGCCGACGGCGGCCTGAACGTGAACGGGACGAAGCTGACCGGCCCCTACACGATCACCGTCATCGGTGATCCGGCCACGATGAAGACCGCGCTCAACATTCCGGGCGGGGTGGTGGCGACGGTCAGCAGCGACGGCGGTAACGTGATCGTCGAAGATCCGGGCAAGGTGACGGTGTCCGCGTTAGCCGCGGAACCGGACCTGCAGTACGCGCAGCCCGCCTCCTGACCGGTGGCGGGTAGGCGGTAGACGATGTTGAAGAGGAGCAGCCGTTGATTCCCGAGAATCTGCGCTACACCGCGGAGCACGAGTGGGTGGCCGCGGGCGCCGATCCGGTGCGGGTGGGTATCACCGACTTCGCGCAAGACGCGCTCGGTGACATCGTCTACGTGCAGCTGCCCGAGCCCGGCACGACCGTGGCCGCCGGGGACGCCTTCGGCGAGGTCGAGTCGACCAAGAGCGTCTCCGAGATCTACGCTCCGGTCAGCGGGGTCGTGGTCGCCCGCAACGAGGCACTGGGCGACTCGCCGGATCTGATCAACACGGACCCGTACGGCGAAGGCTGGCTGGTCGAGCTGCGGCCGAGCGACCCAGCCGTGCTCGACTCGCTGCTCGACGCGGACGGCTACCGCAAGCTCACCGAGAGCTGAACTGCCCGCGCGTCCGGTTGACCCTTTCTTCCCTGGCTGGCTACGCTCGCACAACCGATCGCCCGAGGGCAGTCCGCCCGCGGGCGTAGCCGCCATCACCGCCCAAGCTCCGTTGCAGCAAGGTTTGTTGACGAAGCACCGCTAGACGAAATCGTGAGGTGGTCCGATGACCCGCCCCGGCGACGAGTTCCCCCCGCTCGATGTCACGTCGACCCTGCACCTCGGCTCGTTGGACGAGGTTCTCGAGGGTCCCGACTCCGACGTCGTGCCCGGTCGGGTCTCCGGTCAGCTGCCGGCCGGGATGGCCCTGCTCGTGGTGCGGCGTGGGCCGAACGCGGGCGCTCGATTCCTGCTCGACCACGACGTGACGACCAGCGGGCGGCACCCCGACAGCGACATCTTCCTGGACGACGTGACCGTCTCGCGGCGGCACGCCGAGTTCCACCGGGAGGGCTCGACCTTCACCGTTCGCGACGTGGGCAGCCTCAACGGCACCTACGTCAACCGCGAGCGGGTCGAGTCGGCCACCCTCAACAACGGTGACGAGGTCCAGATCGGCAAGTTCCGGCTCGTCTACATCGCGGGGCCCCGCCCCGAGGAGTCGTGACGCTGTCCGAACGGGCCGCGACGCCCGGCGATCGGGCGGGCGCGGCGGAGGCCCGCGCCCGCGCCGACGCGCAGCCGCTGTTCAGCATCGGTGAGGTGCTGGCGGAGCTGCGTGCCGAGTTCCCGGACACGACCATCTCCAAGCTCCGGTTCCTGGAGACCGAGGGGCTGGTCGAGCCGCAGCGCACCCCGTCGGGCTATCGGAAGTACTCGCGGGCCGACGTCCAGCGCCTGCGCTACGTGCTGACCGCCCAACGGGACCAGTACCTGCCGTTGCGGGTCATCCGGGAGCAACTCGCCGAAGGCGGTGACGAGCTCGTCGAGGCGGCCTCGCGGCCGAACCTGGTCGCGCTGGGTCCCGACGACGCGCCCCCGCCGGCGACGACCCCGGTCGCGGTTCCGCCGCAGCCGCGGGACGCCGCCTCGGTCCGGCTCACCACGGCCGAACTGTGCGACCGGGCCGGGCTGACGACGAGTCAATTGCGGGATCTGGAGCAGCACGGGTTGCTGACGCCGGACGCCGGTGGCCGCTACGACGCCGACGCGCTCGCTGTCGCCGAGGTGGCCGCCGCGTTCGCCGAACACGGCGTACACGCAAGGCATCTGCGGGCCTGGCGGGCCGCTGCGGACCGCGAGGTCGGCCTGATCGCGGCCCTGGTCGCACCGCTGTTGCGGCACCCCGATCCGACCGCGCAAGCGCGGGCGGCGGAGACCGTGCGGGAACTGACCGTGCTGTCGCAACGCCTGCACGCCGCACTGGTTCGGGTGGGGCTGCGCGCCACGCCCGGCCAGTGAGATGCGTGTACGGTGGGTGGGAGGGCTGTGCCGGAGAGAGGGAGGCGACTGTGCGTGAGCTGAGCGTGGTCGGGGTGCGGGTCGAGTTGCCCACCAACCAGCCGATCGTGCTGCTGCGCGAGGTCGATGGCGACCGGTACCTGCCGATCTGGATCGGTGCGGTGGAGGCGACCGCCATCGCCTACGAACAGCAGGGCGTGAAACCGCAACGCCCGCTGACCCACGACCTCATGCGAGACGTCCTGCAGGCGCTGTCCGCGCCGTTGTCGGCGGTGGAGATCACCGACCTGCGGGACAGCATCTACTACGCGGACCTGTTGTTCTCCGACGGCGCCATCCGGGTGTCCGGCCGCCCGAGCGACGCGATCGCGCTCGCCCTGCGGGTCGGCGCGCCCATCCGCTGCGCCGAGTCGGTCCTGGACGAGGCGGGGATCATCATCCCCGACGAGCAGGAGGACGAGGTCGAGAAGTTCCGGGAGTTCCTCGAGCAGGTAACCCCCGAGGACTTCGCGAGCTGACCGCTGCCCGGTCGGCCGCTGCCCGGTGCGCCGGGATACTCCTTTCGCGGCGTGTCCGCGTGTTGCCTCCACCCCGCACCCGGCCCTGCGCTATAGGGTGACAGTTGTCGGATCTGGCACCGACGCTCTCCACCGCGAGCCGTGCGCGAGCGGGCGCTGAGCTGCGTGCTGCCCGGCGCCGCGGAGTGGAGGTATTCGTATGGAGCCTTACAGCGCAGACCAGGCGACACTGGCGGAGGCGTTCCTGCCGGAGCCGACGGTCGGCTATCGGGGGGTCACCGCCTGCCACGCCGTGGGGATCAGCTATCGGCAGATCGACTACTGGGCGCGTACCGGGCTGGTCTCGCCGAGCATCCGTGACGCGTCTGGCTCCGGAACCCAGCGGCTCTACTCCTTCCGCGATCTCGTAGTCCTCAAAGTCGTCAAACGACTACTGGACGCCGGGGTTTCGCTCCAGAACATCCGGAAGGCCATCGAGACGCTCCGCTCGCACGGCGTCGAGGATCTCGCGGGGATCACCCTGATCTCCGACGGCACGACGGTGTACGAGTGCCGCTCGGCCGAAGAGGTCGTCGACCTGCTGCAGGGCGGGCAGGGAGTGTTCGGCATCGCGATCGGCGGCGCGTTCAAGGAGATCCAGGGCTCGCTGGCGATGCTGCCGGGCGAACGCGCGGTTCCCGAGGAGGACGCCGGCGAACCGGCTCCGGTGATCGAGGCTCCGTTCGGGGTGACCGACGAACTGGCGGCCCGCCGGGCGCGCCGCCGGGCTTCCTGATCGTCGGCTGACCTGGCCTCCCGGCCACGGCGCGTTTTCATCGGGTTGTGACAAGCGTGGACGGAACGCTGACCCTGAACCGATAACACTCAGGCATGCATTATCGTCACCGCATGCCCGACGAAACGCTGGAGCTGGAAGGCGCCCCGCCCGCCGTCCGCGCGGCGATCCCGGCCCAGGCGGCCGAGGATGCCGCTCCCGGGGAGACCGCCGGCGGCGAACACGCTGCCCCGCCGCCCGCCGGGCCGTCGGGCCGCGAGCGCTGGCGGCAGTCGTTCATCGTGGGGTTCTGGACCTGGTTGTCCGGTCTGGCGTTGTACGCCGTAGTCACCTTCGCGGCCTGGGTGCCGTTCGAAGGGCTCGTCGAGTCCGGGACCCCGGTGGTGGCGATCGACCGGCAGATCCGGGGAGC
>NZ_JBFBAZ010000225.1:0-8258 GCF_040682475.1 Hamadaea sp. NPDC051192 | reverse complement strand
GGTTCTTGGCGACCCGGCCCGGGACGTCGGTGAAGATCAGGTCGGCGAGCGCGTCGTTGGTCCGGCGCAGCCGCCGGGCGAGGACGCGGAGCAGCTGCTCGGCGATCTCCGGCCGGTTGGTCAGCCACGGGCGCAGGGCGGCCTTGCGCAGGCGGGCCAGTCGGGAGTCGGTGACGGCGGTGGCCGTGGCGGTACGCGGGCCGGGGTCGAACAGCGACAGCTCGCCCATCATGTCGGACGGACCCATCACGGCGATCAGGTTCTGCCGGCCGTCCGCGGCGCGGCGGCCCAGCTTGATCTTCCCGGACAGCACGATGTAGAGGCTGTCGCCCGGCTCGCCCTCGTTGAAGACGACCTCGCCCTTGCGAACCTCGATGGTCTCGATCTCACGGGCGAGAGCCTCCGCGGCCTCGGGATCGACACCCTGGAAGATCCCGCTGCGGGCCAGCACCTCATCCATGCGCCACACCTCCACCTGTGCGCTTCTGCGCTTGCCTGCTTCTGCGCTGCCTGCGGCAGCCACGCAACAAACGCGCAACGTCAGTCTAGGCGCAACGCGACGAGAACCGGACGGGTACCCAAAAGATCGCTGTTAGCCCCAGAGTAAGGTCGTGCGGTGCGTCCTGAGCTGGTCTTTCGCGAAGAGGGCGGGCTTTTGGCACCGCTGCTGGTCTGGCGGTTGCCGGGCGCAATCCCGACAATCTCCTCAGGTCCCCTCGGCGGCGGCATCGGCGAGCGCCGTTGGGTGATGAACGCCACTGTTCCGATGTCGTACGACCGCGATGATCCTGGCGTTCACCTGTCCGACATCGCGGGAGATCTCGGCCTTTCCGGACCCGGCGCCGGACTCATGACCGGCGTCGACGTCGCGCGGGTGGTCACCGCCGAGGACGACGGCGTCGAGGTCTTCGCCACGGTCGGCCTCGGCCGCCCGATCCTCGCCGCGGCACCCGCTGAGGACGTCGGCGAACTCGTCGGCACGGTCAACATCATCGCCTTCCTACCCGCGCGGCTCAGCGAGGCCGCGCTGGTCAATGCCGTCGCCACCGTCACGGAGGCGAAGGCCCAGGCCCTTTTCGAGCTCGGGTACGCCGCTACGGGGACCTCGACCGACGCGGTGTGTGTCGTGGTGTCCGATTCCGGGCCGGCCGAGGCGTACGGGGGTCCCCGGTCGCGCTGGGGCGCACCGCTCGCCCGCGCCGTTCACCAGGCGGTTCTCCGTGGCGGCCGGGACTTCCGAGCCGACCCGGTCGGCTGGTCGGATCGGACCTGATCAACCTTTCGGGGCCCCGTTCGGCCCGTTCTCCGGGGTCGGCGGAGGGCTTGTCCGCCGGGTAGTCTGTGCGCGATGTCCGCCCCTCGACAGACCCCCCGTTCGTCGCGCCCCCGCTTGATCCTCGGCCTCGCGGTCGCGGTAGTCCTGGTGGGCGCGGCCAGTGCTGCGTACGGCGCGTTCAACGCCACGCGCAAGCCGCAGTGGAACGGTGGTTCGCCCGCCGCCGCCGCGTCGAGCAACGCCGCCGATCCCTCGCCGAGCCAGACCGCTGCGGCCGTGGCCGAGGCGATCACGCTGACGGCGACCGGCGACAACGTCATGGGCGGGCCGGGCAACATGCCGCCCAACGGCGGGAACGACCTCTACACCAAGGTCAAGCCGCTACTCAAGGGCGACCTGGTGATGGGCAACCTCGAGGAGCCGGTCACCGAGGACACCGGCTACCGCAAGTGCGGCGCGGGCTCGACCAGCTGCCACCAGTTCTATGTGCCGCCGAGCTGGGCCAAGCACCTGAAGAACGCCGGCTACCAGCTGATGAACATGGCGAACAACCACGGCAACGACATGGGCTCGAAGGGGTACACCAACACCCAGAAGTCCCTGGACGCGGTCGGGCTCAAGCACACCGGCGCACCCGGCGAGATCACCGTCGTGGACGTCAAGGGCATCAAGGTCGCCGTCGTCGGCTTCTCCTCGTACGCGTGGAACAACAGCCTGATCGACATCCCGAAGGCCAAACAGCTGATCCAGCAGGCCGACAAGCAGGCCGATCTGGTCGTCGTGCAGGTCCACATGGGCTCCGAGGGGACGGCGTACACCCATGTGAAGCCGGGCACCGAGATCTTCCTGGGGGAGAACCGGGGCAACCCGATCGCGTTCGCGCACGCCATGATCGACGCCGGCGCCGACCTGATCGTCGGGCACGGCCCGCACGTCCTTCGCGCGATGGAGTTCTACAAGGGCCGCCTGATCGCGTACAGCCTGGGCAACTTCCTCGGCGGCGGCCGCACGCTGAAGCCGGACGGCGTCCTGGGCTACACCGGCGTGCTCAAGGTGCAGCTGACCAAGGACGGCACCTGGGTCGGTGGCCAGTTCGACTCGGCGATCATGAACAGCCAAGGCGTGCCCGGGCCGGACGCGCAGAAGCGCGGCGCGACCGCCATCCGGAACCTCACGAAGTCGGACTTCCCGACCACCGGGCCGAAGATCGAGTCCTCGGGCAAGATCACGCCGCCGGCTGCCTGACCCGGCCGGGTCGCGGCGGATGTCAGGGCGGCGACGTACGCTCGACGCCGTGACCGAGACCGACTTGGGCCGCAAACGCCGGGCCCGGAAGATGGCCCGCGAGCTGGCGGTGATCCATCCCGACGCGCACTGTGAACTCGACTTCACGACCCCGCTGGAGCTGGCGGTCGCGACGATCCTCTCGGCGCAGTGCACCGACGAACGGGTCAACCAGGTCACGCCGAAGTTGTTCGCGCGCTATCCGACGGCAGCCGATTACGCGGCCGCCGACCGGACCGAGCTGGAGACGATGATCAAGCCGACCGGCTTCTTCCGCAACAAGACGGACTCGCTGATCAAGCTGGGCGCCGCGCTGGTGGAGAAGTACGACGGTGAGGTCCCGGCGAAGCTGACCCAGCTCGTCGAGCTGCCCGGCATCGGGCGCAAGACCGCCAACGTCATCCTCGGCAATGCGTTCGGCGTACCGGGGATCACGGTCGACACGCACTTCGGCCGGCTCGTCGGGCGCTGGAAGTGGACCGACGAGACCGATCCGATCAAGATCGAGCACGCCGTCGGCGCGCTGATCGAGCGTCGAGACTGGACGATGCTGTCGCACCGGGTGATCTTCCACGGGCGTCGCGTGTGCCACTCGCGCAAACCGGCCTGCGGGGCGTGCACGCTCGCGCCGTCCTGCCCCTCGTACGGGCTCGGCCCGACGAATCGGGCCGAGGCGATCAAGCTGCTCAAGGGGCCCCGTGTCGCCGAGCTGGCGGCGCTCGTCGACGAGGAGCTGCCCGTCGGGGGCGCTTCGGCGGGTTCGGCCGAGGGGGCCGCGTGAGGCGGTGGGCGGTCACGGTGCTGGCCGGTGCGCTCCTGCTCGCCGGCTGCGGCAGTGACGAGCCGAAGAACGCCGAGCCACCGGTCGACGGGCCGTTCGCGGAGTGCGCCGCGCTCTCGTCCGACAACGCCTCGGCGGAGCTGCCCGACGTGACGCTGCCCTGCTTCCACGGTGGCCAGTCGGTGCGGTTCTCCCAGCTCAAGGGGACGGTCGTGGTGAACCTCTGGGCGTCGTGGTGCCAGCCCTGCATCCGCGAGCTGCCCGCGTTCACCCAGCTCGCCGGGAAGAAGGACGCGCCGACGGTGATCGGCGTGGTCACGACGGACAAAAGGAACAGTTCGGCCGCGCTCGCCGAGGAACTGCACGTGACCTTCCCGACCCTCTTCGACGACCGGGGCCGCCTCGCGACCGCACTCGTCGAGGCAGAACGCATCAAGTCCAGCGCGCTGCCGGCGACCGTCTTCGTCAAGGACGGCCGGATCGCGTACGTCTATCAGGGTTCGGCCCTCGATGAGGCGAAGCTGACCGACTTGGTGGACCGGTATCTCGGGGTGAAGGTGTGACGGCGCCGATCCCGGAGTGGCTCAAGGGATTGCAGGAGCGGGTCGCGGAGTCCCGCTCGGCCGACTTCAGCCGCTGGCCGCTCCCGGAGCACGGCGGGCGCGAAGCGGCGGTGCTCGTGCTCTTCGGCGAATCCGAGGAGCACAGCCCCGATGTGTTGCTGCTCCAGCGCGCGGCCACGATGCGCAATCACGCCGGGCAGCCGGCGTTTCCCGGTGGGGCCGCCGATCCGGGCGACGGCGGGCCGCAGCAGACCGCCCTGCGCGAGGCCAACGAGGAAGTCGGTCTCGACCCGGCCAGCGTGACGGTGCTGAGTGAACTTCCGCCGATCTGGATTTCCGTCAGCGACTTCGTCGTCACGCCGGTCCTCGCCTGGTGGCACAGCCCGCACCCGGTGTACGCCGTCCAGCCCGCCGAGGTCGAGCGAGTGGCGCGGCTGCCGCTGGCGGAGCTGACCGATCCGGCGAATCGGTTGCGCATCCGGCATTCGAGCGGATACATCGGACCGGCGTTCTCCGTCGGTGGCCTGCTCGTCTGGGGCTTCACCGCCGGAATCCTCACCGTTCTGCTGGATCTCGGTGGGTGGAGCCGGCCTTGGGACACATCTCGCGTCGAGAATCTCCCCGTAGGCTAGGCGGATGTCCGTGGTCGATGCCGTGCTGATCATCCTGATGATCATTTTTGCGATCTCCGGATACCGGCAGGGCTTTCTCATCGGGGTTCTCTCCTTCGCCGGGTTCTTCGTCGGCGCCCTGATCGGATTACAGATCGGTCCGCTGCTCGCCGAGCACTTCGCCTCGCCCACGATTCGCATCGTCATCGCCCTGATCGCCGTGTTCGGCCTGGCCATCCTCGGGCAGGCGGCGACCGGCTGGCTCGGCTCGAAACTTCGCGGCGGGATCACCAACAGCAGCTTTCAGACCGTGGACGACCTCGGTGGCGCCGTCGTCTCGGTGGTAGCGGTCGCGATCGTCGCGTGGTTGGTGGCCATACCGCTGGGCAAGTCCGACTCGGACTGGTTGTCGAGTTCCGTCCGTAACAGCGTGGTTCTCAGCGGTATCGACAAGATCATGCCGAACGACGCGTCGAAGCTGACCCAGGCGCTGCAGGAGACCATCGACACCAACGGCTTCCCGGACGTCTTCGGCGACCTCGTGCCCACCCGCGTACGCCCGGTGCCCGAGCCGGACAGCGCGCTGGCGAAGTCGCAGGTGGTGGTCAACTCCCACAAGTCGGTCGTGAAGGTGCTGGGCAGTGCGCCGAGCTGCTCCCGCCGCATCGAGGGCTCCGGTTTCGTGTACGCCCCCGAGCACGTCCTGACCAACGCCCACGTGGTCGCGGGGACGACCGCGGTGGCCATCAAGGACGAGGACGGCGACCGGCATTCCGCCCGAGTGGTGGTCTACGACCCGGAACGCGACCTGGCGGTGCTCTACGTCCCCGGGTTCTCCGCTCCGGCGCTGCGGCTGGCCGACAACGAGGTGGACACCGGCGCGGACGCGATCGTGCTGGGCTATCCGCTGGACGGGCCCTACAACGCCCAGCCGGCCCGCGTACGCGACGTCGGCGACATCACCGGGCCGGACATCTACGACGACCAGAAGGTGACCCGCGAGGTCTACACGATCCGGGCGCTGGTCCGCAGCGGCAACTCCGGCGGCCCGCTGATCAGCCCGAACGGCCGCGTACTCGGGGTCATCTTCGCCGCCGCGGCCGACGACAAGAACACCGGTTTCGCGGTGACAGCCGACGAGGCGACGCCCGTGGCGGCGGCCGGCGCGACGAAGACGACCGGGGTCGGCACTCAGACCTGCGCCTGACGCAGCAGATCACCGTTACGTACGCTTCTCGCGCCCGGGAAGCACGCACATCCGTGATCCAGCGCCTGACCCTACGGGCCTCAACGGGCTCAGCTGAAGCGGCGCAGGGTGGCCGCGGCCCCGCCGACGAGCACGAGGACGACCGCGATCCCGGCCGGCAGTGCGGCGAGGAGCGGCCGATGACCGGCCGCCCGTTCGGGTTGCGCCCGGGCCACGCTCGCGGCCGGCGATGCGGTCGCCGATGCTCCGGCCTTTCCGAAGCGCGCCTTGCCCGGTGGCGGGACGGTGTCGAGCGGGTTCGCCGCCACCGCGGGAACCGTCAGCGTCAACGCGGCCACGGGATCCACCATGCCGTACCCGTAGGTCGTGTCCCGGCCCAGCGGGCCCAGATCGTCGGCGGTGGCGATGAGACGGTTCACGACATTGGCGGCCGACATCTCCGGCCACTTCGATCGGACGAGCGCCGCCGTAGCGCTCACCAGCGGCGCGGCGAAGCTGGTGCCCTCGACCGTCCAATAACCGCCCGGCCGAGCGCCGACGAGGTCGGCTCCGGGCGCGGCGAGAATGGTCTCGGGTCCGGTCAGCGCGCCGGACCACAACGTCCGGCCGGTGCCGTGGCCGAGCCCGGTCACCGCCAGTACGCCGGGCTCCCGCGCCGGATACCAGACGTCGTCCGGATTGGGCGGCGACTCGTTGCCCGTGCAGGCCACCACGACGACGTCCTTCTCGAAGGCGTAGTCGAGGGCGTCGGCCAGTTCGGGACTGCTCACCGAACCGCCCAGAGAGAGATTGATCACGGCGGCGCCATGGTCGACCGACCAGCGTACGGCGTTGGCCACGACCCGGGCGTCGTCGTATTCGTTCTTCGCGTCGAGCACCCGAACCGGGAGGATCTTCGCGCCAGGCGCCAACCCCAGTACGCCCGACGAGTCGTCGGCCCGCCCGGCGATCAGCCCCGCGACCGTGGTGCCATGGCCGACGGCGTCGGTCTGGCCGTTGCCGCCGGGGCGGACGAAATCCGTCCCGGACAGCACCTGACCGGACAGATCGGGATGGCGACCGTCCACACCGGAGTCGATGACCGCGACGGTCACGCCGCTGCCGTCCGACCAGCGCCAAGCCTGCTGCGCGTGCAGTTGGCCGAGCTGCCACTGGTCTCCGCGTACCTTGTCGGCGGCGAGCCCGGCGCCCTGACCGCCGACGGCGCTCGCCCCGGACACCGGCGACACCGGGAAACCGGCGGCCACGCCCAGCAGGAGCCCCGCGCCCACACGAAGCAGCGCCGTCGCGGTCTTCTGCGATCCGGCGCTGCGTTCAGCCGACGGGCGTCTCACAATGGGTGAAACCTACCGGCTTTGATCGATGAGCGCACGCCTTGCGGCGTGACAATCACCCGGCGATTGCTTGAATCTGATCGAAGACGTTGAGGACCCAGAGCGCGGCCGGGATGACCGACACGACGATCAGCATCTCGAAGAGGTCGGCGATCCGTCCGATGTACGGCGACGGCGGCTTCGTAGACCAGGCCTGCCCGGCGACCACGACGATCAGTGCGATCGCGACCGAGCCCACCGCGATCAGCGCCCGCATGCTGCTGTCGGCGCTCAGCACCATGCCGACGAGCAGCACGGTCACCCCGGTCAGGCCGGCGACCAGCAGCGGAACCCGCTGACGCGGGCTGACGAACAGCCGCGAGCGCAGGAGCAGCGCGACGGCGGCGACCGCGGTCAGCACCTTGCCCGCCACGCCGCCGCCGGTCACGAGGACCGCGGTCGCGCCGACGGTGAGGACGGCGTACCCGATGAGCATTCCGGAGAGCAGCTCCTCGGACCGGGAGACCGCCGAGAACACGCGCTGCCGATCGGGCAGCCGGCGCGCGGCCTCCAGCGAGGGCGAGGAGCCCGCCGCGTAGATCTCCTTGGCACCCTGACCGGTCGGCAGCGTGACCGACGGGACCGGCACCTTGCCGAAGCGGATCGCGAGCACCGGGACCAGGCCGATGCCGCAGACCAGCAGCGCGAGCAGCACCGCGGCCGCGCCGGCCGGGTCGAGGAAGCTGAGCAGGCTGGTGAGCCCGGTGAGCAGGCCGAAGGTCACGCCGGCGGTGAACACCCGGACCCGGCCGCCGACACCGGCTCCGCCGAGCGCCGAGAAGAGCAGTACGCACATCGCGCCGAGCAGCAGCTGGGCCTGCCCGAGCCAGGGGACCAGGCCCATCGCGCCGGGCAGCGTGTCGCCGCCGAGGATGAGCGCGCCACCGGCGAAGGCGTAGGGCAGGCTGAACCCGCCGAGCACCGCGCCGACCCGGGCGTCGCCGTACGCCCGCGAGGCGACCACGCCCGCGAACAGCAGCAGCACCGCCGCGGCGAGGCCGAGCCAGCCGCCGGGCTGCCAGCCCGGTCCGCCCTGCAGGATGGCGAGTACGCCGCCCGCGAGCAGCACGCCCGCACCCACCACGGTGGCGGTTCGGGTGCTGACGGGCGACCAGCCCGCGCCGCGGCGACGGGCGCCCTCGGCGATGGCTTCGACAGATAGG
>NZ_JBFBAZ010000224.1:0-8511 GCF_040682475.1 Hamadaea sp. NPDC051192 | reverse complement strand
GGCGCATTCGTGCGCCGGCGTTCGCGCGCGTTTTAAGCGCTGGATCAGGGTTCCGGGTCGAATCTTGGGTCAAGATTCGACTTGGAACCCTGATCCAGCGGGGTGCGTCCGTCAGGGGGCGTCGGGCAGGGGGCGTCGCTCAGGGGGGCGTCGCTCAGGGGGGCGTCGGTCAGGGGGCGTCCGCGCTTCGCGCGACGGCTGTCACCAGAGGGACGGGCGCGACGGGTCGATCACGTGCAGCGGGACCTTCTCACCGAGCGCGTCGAGCACCACCTGCGCGCCGGCTTCCTGCGCGGCGGCGTACTCGGCGTCGGTGAGCGCCACGATCTGCAGGAACGCCAGCCCGCCGAACGGCGTCGGGATGGTGCCCAGCTCACTGTCCACAGTGAAGCCCAGCGCGGTCAGCCGGGTGTCCCGGTCGCCCAGCGTCAGCCGGCCCGGCCGCAGCGTCTGCCCCGGCGCGAACCACTCCCCCGTCGCGTGCACGTACGCCGACAGCTGCTGGATCAGCATGACCGCCCAGGCCGGCGGCGCCTCCCCGGCCGGACGGCGTACGGCGCGGAGGGTGAACTCGAAACCGAAACCCGAATCCACCGGGTTCTCGCTGTGCTTCTCGTACAGCTCCGACATCCCGTAGCTGATCAGGTGCCAGTGCGGCACCGGATCCTCCCGCGCGAAGATGCTGATCCCGTCGAGCGCCTCCACGCCGCCCAGGTAGGACGGCAGTTCCGGGGCGACATGCAGCGGGACCGCGTCGCCGTAGAGCCGCTCCAACGCGGCGTCGATCGCGCTCCAGCCAGGCGCCGAGTCATCGCCCACCATGCACGCACGGTACCCCGCGGATCGCGGAGCTCAACCTACTTCTTCTTGCCGAAGGTGGACCGGATCGCGAACCAGAGGATGGCGACGCCGATCGCGATGCCGACCAACCGCAGATAGCCCTGTTCGCTCCAGCCCTGGCCAGGGGTGTCGGCGAGGAGGGTGAGTCGGCGCATCGGCACTCCGTGGGGGTTTCGGAATCCGGCCGGGCGGGCACATTCCTGGCCGACCGAAGGAGGAGCTTTGACTGTAACGGATCCGGAGGGCTGGGAGTCCGAGGAGTGGGGCGGGCGCAGCATCGCGCGCGTTCTCGCCGATGAGCACACCCGGCTCCAGACCCTCCTTGACGACGCCCTGGCGGCGACCGGCGCCGCTACCGCACCTGAGTCCGGCGGACCCTCATCAGCGGCCGGGCCGACCCCGCCGCGGCAGGTCGCCGACGCGTTCATCGCCGCGATGAGCCGCCATCTGTCCGCCGAGGAGCAGGAGCTCTACCCGGCCGCCCGCACGGCCCTCGACAACGGCGATCGGCTTGTCGACGACGAGATCGAGGCCGATCGGGAGATCCTGCGCGTGCTCGCCGATCTGCACAAGGCGGACCCGGACGCCGAGGAGTTCGCCGCCCTGCTCGCACGGGCCGACCTGCACCTGCGCCGCCACGTACGCACCGCCGACGAGGACATCTTCCCGGAGCTGCGCCGCCGGCTCGACCGGGACCAGCAGGTGAAGCTGGGCAACCGGATCGACATCTTCGAAGAGGCCGCACCGACCCGGCCGCACCCGAACACGCCGTCGACTCCGCCGCTGAACAAGGTCGTCGACCCCGCGATCGGCACCGTCGACAAGGTGCGCGACGCGCTCTCGGGCCGCAAGACACGTCCGCAGGACTTGTAGCCCCAGCCCGTGATCTTGAACGGAAAACGCTGTCATAGCAACGCTTTCCGTTCAAGATCACCCAACCGGAGCGCACAGAAAAACGATCTAGGCGGGAAACGGTCGCTCAGGCAACCGTTTCCCGCCTAGATCATTTACGGTGGCTCGCACGGACGGCTCGCAGGCCCGCGCGAACCCAGTGGGTCAGCGGCGACGGCCCCGCCAGGCTGCCCGAGGTGCCCACCCGGCCAGGCTCAGGGCTACGAACAGGAAGCCCGCGGTGTTGAGCGTCGACGAGTTGACGATGTTGTTGGTCGACACGTCCAGCCACTGCACGAGCAGCGAGAGCGCGAAGAGCACAACTCCGATCCAGGCGAACATCTTTGACCCCTTCACATTGAGGGCGCTAAACGTTACTGTCCGGTAAACGCGACAACCTTTCGCATTACCCGAGAGTTCCGTCGTGAAGGGACACTGCCCATGTCCGTCAAAATCCAAACCAGGGCGACCCTCGTCCTCGCCCTCACCGCTGCGATGGTCGCCGTCGCCCCGGCCGCACCCGCGTCCGCCGCGAGCGCGTACCTCAAGACGAACGACTACTGCCTCGACCAGTGCAACGACATCCTGCCGCCGGGCGAGAACGGCAACGCCACGTTGGCCGGAATCCTGTTGCACCAAAGCATCGGCACCCGCCCGGCCCACTCCGCCGACCAGCTCGCCGCGTACGCCAACCTGCTCAGCGCGTACACGGGGTTGACGGACGAGCAGATCGGCCAGTTCTACAACGACGGCGCCTTCGGGGTGCCGGCCGGACAGGTGGAGAGCACCATCAGCCCCCGGTCCGACGTCACGATCGTGCGCGACAAGGCGACCGGCGTACCGCACGTCACGGGCACGACCCGCGAAGGCACGATGTTCGGCGCCGGGTACGCCGGAGCGCAGGACCGGCTGTTCCTCATGGATCTGCTGCGGCACGTCGGCCGGGGCACCCTGACGAGCTTCGCCGGTGGCTCACCCGGCAACCAGGACTTGGAGCAGAGTGTCTGGCGCAACTCGCCCTACACCGAAGCCGACCTCCAGGCTCAGGTCAACGCCCTGCAGAACAACGGCACCCGCGGCGCACTGCTGTACGCCGACATCACGCAGTACATCGCGGGTGTCAACGCGTACATCAACCACTGCATGACGCAGTCGCCGGTGGACTGCCCCGGCGAGTACGTGCTGACCGGCCACCTGGACGCGGTCACCAACGAGGGCGGGCCGGAACCGTTCAAGGTGACCGACATCGTGGCCATCTCCGGCGTCGTCGGCGGCCTGTTCGGCGGCGGTGGTGGCGGCGAGATGGCCTCAGCTCTCGTTCGCGTGGAAGCCCAGGCGAAGTACGGCGCGACCGTCGGCGACCAGGTCTGGCGCGCCTTCCGGGAGCAGAACGATCCCGAGACGCTGCTGACTCTCCACAATGGTCAGAGCTTCCCGTACGGGCAGTCGCCCGCGAACGCCACCGGGGTGGTGCTCCCCGACCGGGGCACGACGGCCGGCGTACCGGTGGTCTACAACCGCACCGGGTCGGCCGGGGTCTCCGCCGAGGCCGTCGAACCCGCCACCGAACGCAAGGGCATGTCGAACGCGATCGTGGTCTCCGGCTCCATGACGGCGACCGGCAACCCCATCGCCGTCTTCGGCCCGCAGACCGGCTACTTCTCCCCGCAGCTGCTCATGCTGGAGGAGTTGCAGGGACCCGGCATCAGCGCCCGGGGCGCGTCCTTCGCCGGGGTCAACCTCTACGTGCAGCTCGGCCGGGGCCAGGACTACGCCTGGAGCGCCACCTCCGCCGGGCAGGACATCACCGACACGTACGCCGTCCAGCTCTGCGAGACCAACGGGTCCACCCCGACGGTGAACTCGATGGCGTACCTGTTCCGTGGGGTGTGCACGCCGATGGAGACGCTGCGACAGGACAACTCCTGGCAGCCGACCACGGCGGACTCGACGCCGGCCGGGTCCTACTCCCTGATCACCTACCGCACGAAGTACGGCCTGGTCACGCATCGCGGGCTGGCCGGGGGCGTGCCGACGGCGTACACGTCGCTGCGCTCGACCTATCGGCACGAGGCCGACTCCGCGATCGGCTTCCAGATGTTCAACGACCCGTCGCAGATGGGCGACGCCGCCGCGTTCGACAACTCGGCGTCCAACGTCGGCTACGCCTTCAACTGGTTCTACGTGAACAACACGCAGGCGGCGTACTTCAACTCGGGTTCGAACCCGCAGCGGCAGTCCACCGCCGATCCGAACCTACCGCAGAAGGCCGACGCCGCGCACGAATGGGTCAACTGGAACCCCGACACCAACACGGCGGCGTATACCCCGGCGAGTGCCCATCCGCAGGCGGTGAACCAGGACTTCTTCGTCAGCTGGAACAACAAGCAGGCCAGGGACTACAGCGCCGCCGACGGCAACTTCAGCTTCGGCCCCGTTCATCGGGCGCAGTTGCTGGACAAGGGCGTACGCGCGGCCAGTGCGGGTGGGCACAAACTCACCCGCGCCGACGTCGTCCGCGTCATGGCCGACGCGGCGGTCTCCGACCTGCGGGCGACCGAGACGCTGGACCTGGCGCTGGACGTCATCGAGAGCCAGACCGTCACCGACGCCGGCCAGGCCGCTCTGGTCAGCAGCCTGCGAACCTGGCTGAACGCGGGCGGGCGGCGGGTCGAGACGTCGGCCGGCTCGCACGCCTACCAGTACGCCGACGCGATCCGCGTGTTCGACGCCTGGTGGCCGCTGCTGGTGTCCGGCGAGTTCAAGTCCTCGCTGGGCGACGGCCTCTACAACTCGCTCGTCGGCGCGATGCAGATCAACGAGTCGCCGTCGGGCGGGCAACAGGATCCGGCCGGCAGCGGCGGATCGCTGAACGACACCCAGGGCCACAAGGGCTCGTCGTTCCAGCACGGCTGGTGGGGCTACGTGAGCAAGGACCTGCGCTCGGTGCTCGGCCGGCCGGTCAGCGGCCCGCTCGCCGCGACCTACTGCGGCGGGGGCAGCCTGACCGCCTGCCGGTCTATGCTGCTCAGCACGTTGAGCAGCGCCTCGGCGACCCCGGCGGCGACGGTGTACCCGGCGGACAAGTACTGCTCGGCGGGCGACCAGTGGTGTGCCGACAGCGTCGTGCAGTCGCCGCTCGGCGGGATCACCGACGACAAGATCAGCTGGCAGAACCGCCCGACCTACCAGCAGGTCGTCTCGTTCCCCGCGCACCGCGGCGACAACATCGCCAACCTGGCCAACGGCAAGACCGCCACCGCGTCCAGCACGCAGTTCCTCACCAGCAACACTCCGGCCAAGGCGGTCGACGCCAGTGACGGCTCGCGCTGGTCCAGCTCCTACAACGACAGCAACTGGATCAAGGTCGATCTCGGCTCGGCCCAGACCGTGGGCCGGGTGCTGCTCCACTGGGAGTCGGCCTACGGACGCGCGTACCGGATCGAGGTCTCGTCCGACAACAGCACCTGGACCACCGTCTGGTCGACCACCACCGGCAACGGCGGTCTCGACATCGACGCCTTCAGCCCGGTGACCGCGAGATACGTGCGCATGACAGGAGTCACGCGCGGCACGTCCTACGGTTACTCGCTCTGGGAGTTCGAGGTGTACGCGAAATAGCAGCGACACGACAGGGCGGACTCCCGTCGGGGAGCCCGCCCTGTTCCGTGCGGTGAACTTATCCGATGTGGACGGCGCCACCCGGTGCGGCGGTGGCGTTCTTGTCCCGGCGGATCATCACGAAGGTGATGACCGCGGAGACCGCCAGCAGCACCGCGCTGACCGTGAACGCCACGTTGTAGCCGTGGATCGCGCCCATGGCCTTGTTGATGTCGGTCGGGCCGCCGTTGTCGACGATGTAGTTCGCGACCGCCGTGGTGAACACCGTGTTGAGCACGGCCACGCCGAGCGAGCCGCCGACCTGCTGCGAAGTGTTGATCATCGCGCTGGCCACCCCGGCGTCGTGGTTGGAGACACCCGACAGCGCGGTGTTACCGAGCGGCACGAAGCAGCAGGCCATGCCGACCGCCATGATGACCAGGGCGGGCAGGATCAGCTTCGGGTAGGACGAGTCCGCCTTCAGCTGAGTCAGCCACAGCATGCCGCCGGTCGCGAGCAGCGCGCCGACCGTCATCATCACGCGCGGGCCGACCTTGGGCAGGATCGCGCTGCCGAGCCCGGCGGTGAGGATGATGCCCGCCGAGAACGGCAGGTACGCCACACCGCTCTTGAGCGGCGAGTACTGCAGGGTGCCCTGGAAGTAGTAGGTCATGAACAGGAACATGCCCATCATGCCCGCGCCCAGGGTGACCGACGTGAGGTACGAGCCGCCCCGGTTGCGCTGCAACACGACGCGCATCGGCAGCAGCGGGTGCGAGCTGCGCACCTCGACGACGACGAACGCGATGAGCAGCACCGCCGAGAGCGCGAACAGGCTCAGCGTCACGCCGGAGGTCCAGCCGTCCTCGGCGGCCTTGGTGAAGCCGTAGACGAGGGTGACCAGGCCCGCGGTGGACAGCACCGCGCCGGGGATGTCGTACTTGGTGTCGCCCTCGGCCTTGCTCTCCCGGACGATCGGGATCGCCAGGAAGATCGCGATCGCCGCGACCGGGATGTTCACCAGCAGGCACCAGCGCCAGTCGAGGTACTGGGTGAGCAGACCGCCCAGGATCAGGCCGATGGCCGCGCCGCCGCCGGAGATGGCGCCGAACACGCCGAACGCCTTGGCGCGCTCCTTGACCTCGGTGAAGGTCACCGTGATCAGGGACAGCGCCGCCGGGGCGAGCAGCGCGCCGAAGACGCCCTGGAGCGCACGGGCGGCGAAGAGCATCCCGGCGTTCTGCGCCACACCGCCCAGCGCGGAGGCGAGCGCGAACCCGGCGAGGCCGATGAGCAGCATCCGCTTACGCCCGGCGAAGTCGGCGATCCGGCCGCCCAGCAGCAGCAGACCACCGAAGGCCAGCGTGTACGCCGTGACGATCCACTGCCGGTCGGCCTGCGAGATGTTCAGCGCCTCCTGGGCCGACGGCATCGCGATGTTCACGATGGTCGCGTCGAGGACCACCATGAGCTGGGCGATCGCGATGACGGTCAGCGCCAGCCAGCGCTTGGGGTCTGGCGGGTGCGACGTCGCTTGACCGGCGTCGGCCCGGGACGGGGTGGCGACGGAGCGGCGCGCCGTCGAGGTGTCGTTAGACATGGATGTCTCTTCCGTTGAGGTGATGAGGTGGCGGATTCTGGGCGCACGCGGCCCACCGCCGAACTCGGTCAGGCTAGAAGCCCCGTCCGACAATTAGATTTCGGTGGATTAACAGCGATATTTCAGCAGGGAGACCGTTTCAGCACAGGCAGTAGCACGTCATCCACGACATGCACCGCGTACGCCTCCGCCATCGGCCCGCACTGCCAGGTCTTATGGCTCACGATCATGGCGTGCATCACTTCTTGGAGCGTCCGGGCACCGGTGCCCACCGGAACCTCGCCCCGGGCGATCGCCCGGTCCACGATGGTGGTGAACAGGAACGCCTTGGACTCCAGAATGGTGCGCTGCAACGCATCGGCGAGGGCGGGCGTGTGACCCGCCGCAGTGATGAGGCCGGTGATGACGTCGCCGTCGGCACGGTTCGCGGCCGTGCACGCCCGGTCCATGAGGTCGAGCAGGTCGCCACGCAGCGACCCGGTGTCGACCGGGGGTGGTTCCTCCCCGAAGTGCTGGACGATGGCGTCGACGACCATCTCCGGCTTGTCGGTCCACGTCCGGTAGATGGTGGCCTTGCTGGCGTGCGCGCGCTCCGCCACGTGGTCCATCGTCATCCGGTCGTAGCCGACCTCGGCGAGCAACTCGAAGACCGCCTCGCAGATCGCCTCGCGGCGACCCGCCCCCCGGCGCGAGACGGGTCGGCGCAGGTCGACGTCCGTGCTAGACATGGTGTCGGTCATGGCTCCCCCTCCCCCTTCGAGCCACTGTGTACGAAACCGTTCCGTACACCGGACTCTAATCCCAAGATCGGCGATCACCCAACGCCCGACCGAGTGATGATCGCCACGGACGCGCCGAACTGGGATTCCGCCGCCTCCCCCGGCTCGACTAGCATCACTGGCTCACCCCCCGGGAGCTGCTATGACGGATCAGGAACCCCTGCTTGAGGCGTACAAGTCGAAGCGAGGAAGGACCGGCGTGTGGCTCGCGCTCGGCGCGGTCGTGCTCGCCGCGGGGCTCGTCGGCGGTCTTCTGCTGACGCCCCGCGCGGATCGCGTCGAACCGCTCGCCGTGCCCACCGCGCCCGGCTCGCTGTCCCCGTCGCCGGCGGTCACCAAGGCGGCGACGCGCAGCGTGGTCCTGCCCGCGAAACTGCTGGCCCAGCCGCGCCTGACCGACGCCACCCTCCAGAAGCTGGCCGACGGCATGACGCGGCAGTTCAAGGACACCTCGGCGGACGCCGACGACGCGGTCTCCGGGTTCTACGGCGACCTCGCGAAGCAGAAACTGACGATGGTGATCGCGGTCGAGGCGCCCGTCGGCAACCCCGCGACCTGGGCCAGCGGCATGACGCACGGGCTCAAGAGCAGCCTCAACGCCGGCCCGTTCCGCGACGTCGACGCGGGGCCGCTCGGCGGCAACGCCAAATGCGCCGACGCCAAGGCCAGCGGCATCACGATCGCCGTATGCCTCTGGGCCGACCAGGAGACGATCGCCGAGGCGCTGCGGATGCCGGGGCTGACCGACGTGCTGCGGCAGTTCATCGCCGACGAGATCGCCCAGAGTTTCACCCCACCGCC
>NZ_JBFBAZ010000223.1:0-8613 GCF_040682475.1 Hamadaea sp. NPDC051192 | reverse complement strand
CTGCCGGGTGTGCGCTCGCCGCGTGCGCGCTCGCCGCGTTGATCATGGAGTTAACCGTGGTGTCGCCGGTGTGTCGCCACTGGAAACTCCATGATCAACGCGGGGCGCGGGGCGGTTCGCGCCATAACTCGGCGCATCGAAATGTGTCGCCACACCATGTCGGGGGTGGGGTGAATCTCCCCATCCTGACGGGCATGAACCGTCCCCTGTCCGCCCTCGTGGCGGCGGCCGCCGGAGTCCTCGCCGCGGCCGCCCTGCTCGCCGCGCCCGCCCGCGCGGCCTCGCTGACTCAGGTCAGCAGCTTCGGGAGCAATCCCGGCAGCCTGGCGATGTACAGCTACCAGCCGGACAACCTGGCGTCCGGCGCCGCCCTGGTCGTCCTCCTGCACGGCTGTACGCAGGACGCCACCGGCTACTTCACCAACTCCGGCTGGCGCAAGTACGCCGACCAGGCCGGATTCGCGTTGGTGCTGCCGCAGCAGAGCAGCTCGAACAACTCCTCCAAGTGCTTCAACTGGTTCCAATCCGGCGACATCACCCGAGGTTCCGGGGAGGCCGCCTCGATCCGCAGCATGATCGCGTACGCCGTCTCGAACTACGGGGTCAGCGCCTCACGGGTCTACGTCACCGGGCTGTCCGCCGGTGGTGCGATGAGCGCGGTCATGCTGGCCGCGTACCCGGACGTCTTCGCGGCGGGCTCGATCGTGGCGGGGCTGCCGTACGGCTGTGCCACCTCCCTGACCGACGCCACGACCTGCCAGTACAGCCCGCCGACCAAGACCGCCCAGCAGTGGGGCGATCTCGCTCGCGCCGGGTACTCCGGCTACTCCGGGGCGTACCCCCGGGTGGCGATCTGGCACGGCACCTCGGACACGACGGTGCAGCCGAAGAACGCCACGAACTCGCGGGACCAGTGGACGAACGTCCGCGGCGTCTCGCCGACGGCCACATCGACGTCCACCTTGACCGGTGGCACCACGTTGTCGGTCTACGGTTCCGACGACGTACGCCTCTATCAGATCAGCGGGATGGCCCACGGGCTGCCGGTCGATCCCGGCAGCGGCGGCGACCAATGCGGTTCGACGGCGGCGTACTTCCTGGACTACATCTGCTCGGCGTACTACGACGCAGTGTTCTTCGGGCTGCTCTCGGGCTCGTCGCCGTCCCCGACCGCCACTGCTTCTACGTCACCCTCACCCTCGCCGTCGGCGTCCGTGTCGCCGACTCCGTCCGCTTCCTCGGGCCCCTGCTACACCGCGAGCAACTACGCCCACACCGTGGCCGGGCGCGCGCACCAGACACTCGGGTACGCGTACGCGAACGGGTCCAACGACTACCTCGGCCTGTGGAACACGTACGCCACGACGTCCCTGCGCCAGACCGGCACCAACTACTACGTCCTCGTCTCCGCCTGCTGACCCCACCCCGATCCCCGTTGATCATGGGGTTTCCGGTGGCGACACACCGGCGAGACCACAGTTAACTCCATGATCAACGGGGAGAGACGGGGTGGGGGTGGGTGGGGGGAAGGGAGGGGGGTGGGGTTAGTGGAGGGTGCCTTGGAACTCGTCCTTGACGATGCCGCCGGCCACCGCGCACCACGTGGACAGGTCGACCTTGCCGTTGGCGGGCAGCCCGTGCAGCCGCTGCATCTCCTGGACGGCCTTCATCGTGTCGTGGTCGTACGCCCCGGTCACGGCGACCTGGTAGCCCTTGTTCGCCAGGACGAACTGCAGCCCGGCCACGTGCTCGCCGACCGCGTCCTTGTCGACGTCGACCGCCAGCGTCTCCCAGGTCGGGTCGGAGACGGTGCCGTCGCTCTCCACCGTGATGCCGTGCTTGCCCTGCCAGTCCTGGACCGCCGCGAGCAGGCCCGCGTCGAAGGTGCCGGTCGTGGTGAGCGTCGTGTAGCCCTGGTTGCGCAGCAGGTACTTGGTCAGCACCACGGTCTGCCCAGCCGAGCTGGTGAAGATGTCGGGCCAGGTCCGCTCCGGCACCGCTGAGAGCGGCGTACCGATCGCGACGGCCACCCGGCGGCGCAGCTCCGGGAAGAGCCGGTAGAACGCGATGCCGGGGCACTGCGTGCTGTTCCAGTCCCAGTGTCCGAACATGTTGTGCGCGTGGATCTTGTACTGCGTGCAGATCGTCGCCGACAGCTTCACCAGCGAGTCGAGCAGCGCCTCCGGCGGCGTCTCGTCGATGTAGGTGCCCTCGTTCTCGATGCCGATGCTCTGGGTGTTCTCACCCACGCAGTGCGCCGAGGTGACCTGGGCCTGGCCGGACTTCAAGCCTTCGAAGCTGCGGTGCCGTCCTTCGAGGACGTACCCGCCGCGGCTGATGGTGAAGTGCTGGCCGGTGTCGGACCAGCCGTTCTTGTCCATGTGCAGGTTCTGGCAGGACTGCGCGAGGGCCAGCGCGTGCTCCCGCGAGTAGTCGGTGACGTTCGGGAACGCCATGTGGTGGATGACGATCTTCCGGGTGGTCCCGGTACGCATGACCAGCGAGCCCGAGGGCGGCCGGGCGCCCCACGAGTCGCAGTCGATGATGAAGTCGAACGCGTCGTCGTCGGCGAACGCCGCGGTCGCCGCGGTGAGCGGGAGCAGCGCGCCCGCGCCCGCGACCAGGCCGCCCTTGAACAGGGAACGGCGGCTGGGGGTAAGTGCCATGGACGTTTCCTTCGGGGGAGGGGGCTCGTGAATGATTCACGAAGGTGATCAAGTCGCAGAATATTCTTAACACCCCGTCGGCACCAGACCCCCGAGTGGATCAATCACGCAGCGCTGCGGTCAGCCCCTCCCGGATCGTCCGGTGCTCGAAGTCGAAACCGGTACGCCGCAACGCTTCCGGCACCATCCGAGTGCTCTTGAACGCCTCGTTCGCGAATTCGCCGACCAGGAGGCGTACGCCGAACTCCGGGATCGGCATGATCGTCGGCCGATGCAGCAGCCCACCCAGCGTGGTGGTGAACTCGGCGTTGGTGGCGGCCTCGGGCCCGGCCAGGTTCACCGGCCCGGCCAGCTCCTCGGTCGCGATGATGTGGCCGATCGCGCGCAGCCAGTCCGTCCGCGAGATCCAGGGCAGCCACTGCCGGCCGCTGCCGAGCTTGCCGCCGACGCCGAGTTTGAAGGCCAGCAGCAACGGTTTCAGCAGACCGCCACTGCGGTGCAACGGAAGACCCGTACGCAGAATCGCGACGCGCGCCGGGGCAGCCGTCATCGCGGCGCCCTCCCAGTCCACGCTGAGATCGGCGAGGAAGTCGCCGGTGACCGTGGCCGAGTCGTCGGTCAGCACCTCGTCGCCGCGATCCCCGTACGCCGCCACGCCGGAGGCGTTGACCAGCAGCGGGACGTCCTGCTCCCGCACGGCCGTGGCGAGCGTCGTCGTCGGCACGATCCGGCTGCTGTAGATCAGCTCCTTGTACGCCGTCGTCCACCGATGATCGCCGACACCCGCGCCGCAGAGGTTCACCACCGCGCCCGTCTCGTCCGGGAGGCGTACCGGCTTGGTCGGGTCCCATCGCACTTGACCTGGCCGCCCGGGCTCACGGCGTACCAGTTGAGTGACCTGATGACCCGCGGACCGCAAGTGCGCGATCAGCGGCTGGCCCAGGAAGCCCGAGGCCCCCGCGACGACGATCCTCATGAGACCAAGCTATAGAAAAGCCCCCGGCCGTAGTGGCCGGGGGCTGATCAGCGTGGGTCAGAGGCCGAGATCGGCCTCGAAGTTGCCCGCCTCCAGGCGCTCCTTGACCGTCGTCAGGTAGCGGGCCGCGTCGGCGCCGTCCACCAGCCGGTGGTCGTAGGAGAGGGCCAGGTAGACCATGTAGCGCGGGACGATCAGCTCGCCCAGGTCCGGGTCGTCGACGACGACCGCACGCTTGACCACCGAACCGGTGCCGAGGATGGCGACCTGCGGCTGGTTGATGATCGGCGTGTCGAACAGCGCGCCCCGGCTGCCGGTGTTGGTCAGCGTGAACGTGCCGCCCGAGATCTCGTCCGGGGTGAGCTTCTTGCTCCGGGTGCGCTCGGCGATGTCGCCGATGCGCTTGGCGAGCCCGGCCAGGTTGAGGTCACCGGCGTTGTGGATCACCGGCACCATCAGGCCGTCCGGGGTGTCGACCGCCATGCCCAGGTGCTCGACGTCGAAGTAGGTGACCGTGCCGGCCTCCACGTCGACCTTCGCGTTGACCGACGGGTGCTGGCGCAGGGCCTCCACCGCGGCGAGCGCGAAGAACGGCAGGAAGGACAGCTTCACGCCGTGCCGGGCGAGGAAGTCCTTCTTTGCCTGCTCGCGGAGCTTGGCGACCTTGGTCACGTCGACCTCGACCACCGTGGTGAGCTGCGCCGAGACCTGCAGCGACTCGACCATGCGCTTGGCGATGACCTGGCGCATGCGGGTCAGCTTCTCGGTACGCCCCCGCAGCGGGCTCGGCTCGGCCTTCGGCTGCGCCTTCGCCGGGGCGGCCGCCGCCGGAGCGCTCGCGGCCGGAGCCGCCGGAGCCTTGGCCTTCGCCGCCGCGTCCAGGACGTCCTGCTTGCGGATGCGGCCGCCGACCCCGGTGCCGTTCAGGCTGCCCAGGTTGACGCCATGCTCGGCCGCGAGCTTGCGGACCAGCGGGGTCACGTAGCCACCGGCGTCGCCGTTGACCTGCGTCGCAGCCGTCGGCTGGCCGTTCGCCGCGGGCTGGGCCGGCGCCGGAGCCGCCGGAGCGGGCTGGGCCGGAGCGGGCTTCGGCGCCTCGGCCACCGGCTGCGGAGCCGGGGCGGCGGGCTTCGGGGCCTCCGCCACCGGCTGCGGGGCCGGGGCGGCCGGCTGCGCCGGAGCGGGAGCCGGGGCCGCGGGTGCGGGAGCGCCGCCGGCCGCACCGACGAGCGCGAGCACCGCGCCGACCGGAGCGGTCTCGTCCTCGGCGACCTTGATCTCCAGCAGCGTCCCGGCGACGGGCGACGGGATCTCCGTGTCGACCTTGTCCGTCGAGACCTCCAGCAGCGGCTCGTCGACCTCGACCGCGTCGCCGACGCTCTTCAGCCAGCGGGTGACCGTGCCCTCGGTGACGCTCTCGCCGAGCGCCGGGAGGGTCACCGGAGTGCCCTCGCCGCCACCCTGCGGCGCGGCCTGGGCGGCCGGCTGGGCCGGCTCCGGCTGAGCCGCGGGCGCGGCGGGCTGCTGCGGCGCGGGGGCCTCAGCCGCGGGCGCGGCGGCCGCCGGCTGCGCGGCCGGAGCGTCCTGCTGCGGCGCGGCCGCCTCCCCGTCCCCGGAGATGACAGCGAGCACCGCGCCGACCTCGGCGGTCTCATCCTCCGCCACCAGGATCTGCGTCACGACACCGGCGCTGGGCGACGGGATCTCCGTGTCCACCTTGTCGGTCGAGACCTCCAGCAGGGGTTCGTCGACCTCGACTCGGTCACCGACGCTCTTAAGCCACCGGGTGACCGTGCCCTCCGTGACGCTTTCCCCCAGTGCGGGAAGCGTGACCGATACCGGCATGAGTCCAGACTCCTCGTTATTCGATCTTCTCTGTGACGATCGTAGACAGCTCAGTTGTGGGCGTGCAGCGGCTTCCCGGCAAGAGCCAGGTGCGCTTCGCCGAGCGCCTCGTTCTGGCTGGGGTGCGCGTGGATCAGCTGCGCGACCTCGGCCGGGAACGCCTCCCAGTTGACGATGAGGGAAGCCTCGCCGACCTGCTCGCTCATCCGGGCGCCGATCATGTGCACGCCGACCACCGGGCCGTCCTTGACCCGGACGAGCTTCACGAAGCCCTGCGTACCGAGGATCTTGCTCTTGCCGTTGCCCGCGAGGTTGTAGTTGTAGGTCGCGACGTTGTCGGCGCCGTGCTTCTCCTTGGCCTGCGCCTCGGTGATGCCGACGGAGGCGATCTCCGGGTCGCAGTAGGTCGCGCGGGGGATGCCCGACTCGACGATCGCGACCGGGTTGAGGCCCGCGATCTCCTCGGCGACGAAGATGCCCTGGAGGAAGCCGCGGTGCGCCAGCTGCAGGCCGGGGACGATGTCGCCGACCGCGAAGACGTTGGGGAGGTTGGTGCGCAGCCGGTCGTCGGTGAGGACGAACCCGCGCTCCATGCGTACGCCCTGCTCCTCGTAGCCGGTGTTCGCGGTGGCCGGGCCCCGGCCGACGGCGACCAGCAGCAGCTCGGCCTCCAGCGTCTCGCCCCCGGCGATGGTGACCTTCACGCCACCGTCGGTCTTCTCGACCTTCTCGAACGGCTTGCCGGTCTTGAACGCGATGCCGCGCTTGCGGAACGACCGCTCGAGCTGCTTGGAGATGTCCTCGTCCTCGGCGGCGACCAGGCGGGGCAGCGCCTCCACGATGGTCACGTCGGCGCCGAACGACTTCCAGGCGCTGGCGAACTCGACGCCGATGACGCCGCCGCCGAGCACGATCGCGCTGGCCGGGACGCGGTCCATGGTCAGGGCGTGCTCGCTGGCGATCACCCGCTCGCCGTCCAGCTCCAGGCCGGGCAGCGTCTTCGAGTAGGAACCCGTGGCGAGCACGACGTGCCGGCCGGTGTAACGCTGCCCGTTCACCTCGACCGTGTCGGCCGAGACGAGCTTGCCGGTGCCCTCGACGTAGGTCACCTTGGCGGCCTTGACGAGGCCCTGCAGACCCTTGTAGAGCCCGGCGACCACGCCGTCCTTGTACGCGTTGACGCCGCTCATGTCGACGCCGATCAGCTCGGCCTTCACACCGAACGCGGCGGCCTCCCGAGTCTGGTCGGCGACCTCGCCGGCGTGCAGCAGCGCCTTCGTCGGAATGCATCCGCGGTGCAGGCAGGTGCCGCCCAGCTTGTCCTTCTCGATCAGGGCGACGCTCAGGCCCAGCTGAGCCGCGCGCAAGGCGGTCGCGTAACCACCGCTGCCGCCGCCGAGAATCACCACATCGAACGTGTCGCTCACGTCATCTCCCACCGAGTGCTTCGCTGCCGGCCGGGCGGCCCTTCGTGAGAGCACACCCCACGCCGGTCATCTTGTCACTCGGCGGCGCACCCCGCGCACAGAGGTGCCCAAGGACACGTTACCCCCGCGTACTCTGGGAACCTCTTCGACAACGGATGAGGAGCGTCAGTGGGATGGCTTCGGCGGCTTCTCGACGGCGACCAGACGCCTTCGGGGAGCACCACCCGGCAGCAACCGGTGGATTTGTCGCACCTTGAGTGGTTTGCCCGGAACAAGTACGGCGTCGAGGCGTACATCGAGCCGCAGACGACGGTGACCCAGACCACGGTCATCCTCATCGCCCACGATGGAGAGTGGACCCGGCGCCGGGTCGGTTCGCCGCAGGTCGCGTGGCGGTGGGGGCGGTCGCTGAACATCCCCGTCTACGACGTCCACCTCACCGGCTACCCGCAACGGATGCGCGACTACAACGCCCGGCAGCGCCAGGCGTCGTAGTCGCGCGGTTCGTTCGTCCGGCGGGCGTCAGCCGTTGGCGGCGATGTCGTCCACGACGGACAGCAGCGTCCGCAGCGGCACCGCGGTGCCGCCCTTGGTGAGGTATCCGTTGGTGTCGCCGGAGAACGACGGGCCCGCGATGTCGATGTGCGCCCAGTCGACCCCGTCGGCGACGAACTCCCGCAGGAAGATGCCGCCCTGCAGCATGTGCCCGGAGCGCTCCATGCCGGCGCTGACCTGCAGGATGTCGGCGATCTCGGACTCCATCGTCTTGCGGATGTCGTCCGGCAGCGGCATCGGCCAGGAGGCCTCGCCGACGGAGTCGCCGGCCGCCTTGATCCGGGCGGTGAGCGACTCGGTGCCCATCAGGCCGGAGACACGCTTGCCGAGCGCCACGACCTGGCCGCCGGTCAGCGTCGAGGTCTCCAGCAGGTAGTCCGGCCCCTCCTCGCAGGCCCGCACGATGGCGTCGCCCAGGATCATCCGGCCCTCCGCGTCGGTGTTGAGCACCTCGACCCGCTTGCCGCCGCGCATCGTCACGACGTCACCCGGCCGGTACGCCGAACCGGAGACCATGTTCTCCGCGATCGGGATGTAGGCGGTGACCTGGACGGCCGGGCGCAGCGCGGCGATGGCGACCATCGCGCTCGACACCGCGGCGGCGCCCGCCATGTCGCTCTTCATCTCCCACATGCCCTGACCGGGCTTGATCGAGACACCGCCGGTGTCGAAGGTGATGCCCTTGCCGATCAGGGCCACCTTCACCGGGTCGGCGACCCCCTCGGGCCGGTACGCGATGCGTACCAGGCGGGGTTCGGCGTCCGAGCCCTGGCCGACGGCGAGGATGCCGCCGTAGCCGCCCTCGATCAGCGCGGCCTCGTCGAGCACCTCGACCTCGAGCCCGGCGTCCTTGGCCACGGCGGCGATCTGCTCGGCCAGCACCGGCGGGCGCAGCTGGTTGGCGGGCGTGTTCACCCAGTCGCGGGCGCGGTAGACGGCGGCGGCCACGATCGCGGCCCGGTCCAGCTCGGTCTGGGCCGCCTCGTCCTTCGCGTCCGGCACCAGGACGGAGATCGCGTCCACCGGGTCCTTCCGCAGCGGCTGCGGCTTCGCCTTGTAACCGGCGAACTTGTACGCCCCCAGCTGGGCGCCCTCGACGACGGCGCGCAGGGACGGCGTGTGCGAGACCGAGTCGTCGTCCGAC
>NZ_JBFBAZ010000222.1:0-8650 GCF_040682475.1 Hamadaea sp. NPDC051192 | reverse complement strand
CGGTCGAATCTTGCGTCAAGATTCGACCCGGAACCCTGATCCAGCGCCGCCACGGGTGGGCGGTCAGGCGCCGGTGCGGAGGCGGTGCAGGCGCAACGCCAACTGCACCTCCAGCGCGCGTTCCGGCCGTTGCCAGTCCGGCCCGAGCAGCTGCGCGACCCGGTCCAGCCGTTGCGTGACGGTGTTGACGTGGACGTGCAACTGCTCGGCGGCGCGGGCCAGGCTGCCGCCGGCACCGAAGTAACACTCCAGCGTCTTGACGAGTGCGGTGCCACGCCGCGTGTCGTAGTCCACGACCGGGCCGATGGCGTGATGGAGGAACCGGGCCACGCCCCGGTCGCCGCCGTCGGTGACCGCGCCGAGCAGCAGGCCGACGAAGCCCAACTCCGAAGTGGACGCCGCTTCTCCGGTGCGGCCCAAGGCGACCAGGGCCGTCACGCACCGGTCGGCCTCGGCGTACGCGTGTGCCTGGGCGGCCGCTCCGGTAGCCGGACCGGCCGAGCCGACGGTCGCCGGGCGGCCCAGCGCCCGGGCGAGATCCTTGGCCACGGCCCGGGCGGTGGCCCCGGCGTCGCCGCCCGGCAGCATCAGCACGACCCGCCCGTCCCGGATCGCGGAGAGCCCGGATCGGGTGGCGGCGTACGTGACGCCCCAGGACGCGGCCCGCTGGCGCAGCGCCCCGGACGAGGCGAACTCGTCGCCGATGGCCACCATGACGTGCGGCGAGTCGAGATCGACCCCGATCCGGCGCGCCCGTACGCGCAACGCGTCCACGTCGCGCCCGGGCCGGGCGATGAGGTCGTCCAGCAGCTCTCCGCGTACGCGTCCCTCGGCTTCGGCCAGGTTGCGCCGGAACAACTGCACCAGGGCGGTGACGAGGGCAGCCCGTTCGAGGATCTGCTGGTCGGCGTCGGCCAGCGGCGATTGCGGACGGCAGACCAGCGTGCCGAGGTTCTCCGCGCCGGCCACGACGGCGGCGTACCACAGCTCGTCCCGGCGGACCGCGTGGCCGCCGGCGCGGGAGGCGGTGACCGCCTCGGCGAGCACCGACGACTCGGGCGTGCCGAGGTCGCCGACGAGCGCGAGGGTACGCCCGTCCGCGTCCAGCACGAGCAGCGAACCGCCGAGCGCGTCGGTGACCGCGGCCGCCACGTCTTCGACCCCGCCACCCCGGACGACCAGCGATGTCATGCGGTCGTGCGCGGCCGCCGCCCGTTCCACCGATTCGCTGTGCGCGCGGATGACCTCGTTGGCGGCCGACAGTTCGGTCAGCGCCGCCTGCGTCTCGGTCAGCAGCCGGGCGGTGTCGATCGCGACGGCAGCGTGCGCGGCCAGCGAGACCAGCAGCGCCACCTCTTCCCGCGCGAACGGGCGGGCGGACCGGTTCGCGGCGTACAACACGCCGATGACCTGGGCGCCCAGCCGCAGCGGCACGCCCAGGATCGCGACGAGCCCCTCCTCGCCGACCCCGGCGTCCACCTCGCCGAGATGCTGGAACCGGGTGTCCTGCGCGTAGTCGGCCGTGGCGTACGGCGTACCAGTCTGTGCCACCAGGCCGCCGAGTCCGCCGCCGAGCGGCAGCCGGAGGCGCTGGAACCGCGCGGAGATCGAGCCGTCCGTGACCCGCATGTAGGTGTCGCCGTGGTCGGGATCGTTCAGCGTGAGGTACGCGATGTCGGTGCCCAGCAGGTTGCGCGAGCGGTGGACGATCGCGGACAGGACGCTGTCGAGGTCGCGCAGGCCGGCGAGGTCGCTGGCGGTGTCGTAGAGCCCGGACAGCTCCAGCTCCCGCCGACGGCGGCGTTCGAGCAGCGCCCGGACCCGCAGCGCGACGACCTTGGCCTCCTCGAGCGCGGCGAGCTCCTCGGCGGCCGCGCCGTCGGCGCGCGCCTGGAGGAGCGGGCCCTCGAACTCGACCGGGCTCGCCTCCCGTTCCAGCAGCTCCAGCAGGTGGGACAGGGGTGTCATGCGTTGCATTCTCAGTGCGCTGTCCATCCGCCGTCCATCGCGATGCTGGTTCCGGTGATGAACGAGGCCGCCGGTGTGCACAGGTACGCCATGAGTTCGGCGACTTCGTCCGGTTCGATCAGCCGTTTGATCGCCGCCTTCGCGAGCATGATCTCGCTGATGACCTGCTCCTCGGCGATGCCGTGGGTCCGCGCCTGATCGGCGATCTGCCCCTCGACCAGCGGCGTACGCACATAGGCCGGATTGATGCAGTTGGAGGTGACCCCGTGCGGCGCTCCTTCGAGCGCGGCGACCTTGCTCAGCCCCTCCAGACCATGTTTGGCGGCGACATACGCCGCCTTGTACGGCGACGCGCGCAACCCGTGCACGGAGGAGATGTTGACGATGCGGCCCCAGCCTTGGGCGTACATGTGCGGAAGGGCCCGCCGGACCACCAGGAACGGCGCGAGCAGCATGACCTGCTCGATGTACGCGAACCGGTCGGGCGGGAAGTCCGCCAGCGGCGCGACGTGCTGCAGCCCGGCGTTGTTCACCACGACGTCCAACTCCGCCGGGATCGCGTCCGGGGCGGCCGGATCGGCGAGGTCCACCACGATCGAAGCGCCGCCCGTCTCCGCCGCGACGGCCTCGGCGGCGTCCTGGTCGCGATCCACCACCAGGACCCGGGCCCCGGCCGCGGCCAGCCGCCGGGCACAGGCCCGCCCGATGCCACTGCCCGCCCCGGTGACCAGCGCGGTCTTGCCCGACAGGTCCAGGCCCACGGTTTCCCCGATCGTCATGGCGCAGAAATTACGAGCGCGCGACCGGGCAACACATGTGTCCACGCCACACACTCCACGCGGGGTTCGTGTGCGGCGTGCCGTGCGAACCCTGTCGGGGCCGGACGATAGGGTGTCGTACAGGTGTGCGGGGAGGGGTGGATTCGGTTGCGCGTACTGGGAGTCGATCCCGGGCTCACCCGGTGCGGCGTCGGCGTCGTCGAGGGCGTCCCCGGGCGGCCGTGCACGCCGATCGCGTACGAGGTGGTGCAGAGCGACCCGGACGAGGAGCTGGCCCACCGTCTGTTGCGGTTGGACCGCCGGCTGGCCGAGCTGATCGCCCTGCACCAGCCGGACGGCGTGGCCGTGGAGCGGGTCTTCAGCCAGCACAACGTGCGCACCGTGATGGGCACCGCGCAGGCGGGCGCGGTCGCGATCCTCGCGGCGGCCCGTGCCGGGCTGCCGGTCGCGCTCTACACTCCCAGCGAGGTCAAGGCGGCGGTGACCGGTTCCGGCACGGCCGACAAGGCTCAGGTCACCGCGATGGTCACCCGCCTGCTGCGGCTGGACGCCCCGCCACGCCCGGCGGACGCGGCCGACGCGCTGGCCCTGGCGATCTGCCACGTGTGGCGCGGTGGCACGCGGGACAAGGTCGCGGCGGCGTTGCAGCAGTATCGGAGAGGTCGATGATCGCGAGCGTGGCGGGCAAGGTCGCCTGGGTCGGCGCGGACACCACGGTGGTCGAGGTCGGCGGGGTCGGCCTGGCCGTGCACTGCACCCCGAACACGCTGGCCACCCTGCGGGTCGGCCACGACGCGCGGCTGTCCACCACGCTCATCGTCCGCGAGGACGCGCTCACCCTCTACGGTTTCGTCGACGACGAGGAGCGGGAGATCTTCGAACTCCTGCAGACCGTGGGCGGGGTCGGTCCGCGGGTCGCCCAAGCCGTGCTGTCGGTCCATTCTCCTTATTCGGTACGCGTGGCGATCGCGCACGGCGAGGTCGGCGTGTTGACCAAGGTGCCCGGGATCGGCAAGAAGGGCGCCGAGCGGATCATCCTCGAACTACGCGACAAGGTCGGCCCGGTCGACGCGGCCGCCTCGGTGAAGGGCGTGCCCCGGCAGATGCCCTGGCAGGAGCAGGTCCGGCAGGGTCTGGTCGGGCTGGGCTGGACGGCGAGCCAGGCCGACCAGGCGATCGGCACCGTCGCGTCCGGGCTGGAGGACGGCCCGACGCCGCCCGTGCCCGTGCTGTTGAAGCAGGCGATCAAGCTGCTGGGTAGGACCCGGTGAGCGAATCCGTCGTGAGCGCGGTCGCCTCCCCGGAGGAGCGCGACGCCGAGGCGACCGTCCGCCCGAAGCGGCTGAGCGAGTTCATCGCGCAGGAACGCGTACGCGAGCAGCTGGAAGTGCTGCTGCACAGCGCGCTGCGCCGGGGTTCGCCGCCGGATCACATCCTGTTCTCCGGCTCGCCCGGGTTGGGGAAGACGACGCTCGCCATGATCGTCGCCGCCGAGCTGGGCGGCGGGCTGCGGATGACCAGCGGCCCGGCCATCGAGCGGTCTGGCGACCTCGCTGCGATCCTGACCAGCCTGGCCGCCGGCGACGTGCTGTTCATCGACGAGATCCACCGGATCGCCAAGCCGGCCGAGGAACTGCTCTACTCGGCGATGGAGGACTTCCGGGTCGACGTCATCGTCGGCAAGGGGCCGGGCGCGACCGCCATTCCGCTGGACGTCGAGCCGTTCACCCTGGTCGGGGCGACCACCCGGGCCGGGTTGCTGACCGGCCCGATGCGCGACCGGTTCGGCTTCGTCGGGCATCTGGAGTTCTACAACGGCACCGAGCTGACCGCGTTGCTGCACCGATCCGCCCGGATCCTCGGCGTACCGGTGACCGCGGAGGGCGTGGAGGAGATCGCCGGGCGGTCGCGGGGGACGCCCCGGATCGCCAACCGGCTGCTGCGCCGCGTGCGCGACTATGCCGAGTTGCGGGCCGACGGCGTGGTGACGCTGGACGCGGCCCGGGCCGCGCTGCGTGTCTACGACGTCGACGACCTCGGTCTCGACCGGCTGGACAAGGCGGTGCTGGCGGCGCTGGTCGAGACGTTCGGCGGTGGACCCGTCGGGCTGTCCACGCTCGCCGTCGCGGTGGGGGAGCAGCCCGAGACGGTCGCCGAGGTCTGTGAACCCTTTCTCGTCCGGGCCGGTCTGCTCGCGCGTACGCCCCGGGGCCGGGTGGCCACCCCGGCGGCCTGGCAGCACCTCGGCCGTACGCCGCCGAACAGTGCCTTTCCGGGGCAGACGGGCACGCAACTCCCGGGACAAACAGCCGGGAATGGTATGTTTTCCGGCGGCGCCGCCGGGGCGCCGGACCTGTTCAGTTCCGCAGACGAAGCCGAATAATTGCCGTGATCGTAATGTGATCGCCACAGGGGGTGTGGCGATCGGCGGTCCAGCGACTAGACTTCGCGCGGTCCGAACGGACATTCTTCGCCTGCCCCGGTCACCCGGGGTGGGCTGAAACGGAAGGTCAGAAACCGTGTTCTACGCGGCAGGCAATTCGGGCGGCAGTGCGCTGCCCACGCTGCTTTTCTTCGGCCTCATGGCCGCCCTGATGTACTTCATGATCATCCGCCCGCAGAGCAAGCGGCGCAAGGAAGCCATGGAGCTGCAGCGCAATGTCGCCGTCGGCGACGAGGTGGTCACCGTCGTGGGCCTGCACGCCACCGTCGCGGGCATCGACGACGAGAACAACACCGTGCTGCTGGAGATCGCGCCGGGCGTGAACGCGACCTACGAGCGCGCCGCCATCGGCCGGGTCATCAAGGCTCCCACCGCCGAGGAGACCACGGAGTCGGAGACCGCCGACGAGACCCCGCAGGTCATCGAGCAGGGCCGCTAGTCCTAGACCCACCCCGGCGCCGCTGATCCGGTGCCGGGTCCACCCTCCCCACCCGTTCCCCATGCAAGGAGACCCGAGGCCGTGGCACCACCTCAAGGACAGATGAAGCCAGGGCGGCAGCTAGCCGTCCTCGCCGGTCTCTTCGTCGTCCTCTATCTGCTTGTCTTCTTCACCTCCGGCGCCAGTGGCAGCTTCACCGACCGCCTGCACCCGCGGCTCGGCCTGGACCTGGTCGGCGGCATGCGGATGACCCTGGTCGCCCAGGGCAAGACGCCGTCCGCCAAGGAGATGGAGCAGGCCCGGCAGATCATCGAGGACCGGGTGAACGGTACGGGTGTGGCGGAGGCCGAGGTGGTCACCGACGGTGACCGGAACATCGTGGTCTCCATCCCGGGCAGCAACACCGCCGACCTCCAGGACGTCGGCGAGCCCGCGCAGCTGTTCTTCCGCAAGGTGCTCAACTCGGTGCAGGACAACAGCGGCGCCCTCGCGGCGGCCACGGCCAGCCCGAGCCCGTCGGCCTCCGCGTCCACCTCGGCGAGCCCGTCGGCGTCGGCTTCGGCGAAGCCGTCCGCGTCGGCCAGCGGCCAGGGCGGCGGCGCGGCCGCGAGCGCGACGCCGAGCGCGTCCGCCTCCACGTCTCCATCGGCGGCGGCCAGCCCGACGCCCAGCGCCAAGGCGCTGACCCAGGAGCAGACCGCGACGCTGGACGAGGTCAAGAAGAAGATCGGCGACACGACCTACCAGGCGGCCGAGGCGCTGACCGCGCCGGTCGACGTGTCCACCGATCCGACCGCGGCGCTCCAGTTCTCGAAGTTCGCCGACCTGACCGCGGCCGAGGTCGCCGTCCTGCCGGCGAAGATCCAGTTCAACGTCCCGCAGATCAGCTGCGACCAGCTGGGCAAGCGCCCGGTCGGCTCGATCAGCGACGCGAACGCCCAGGTCGTGGCATGCGAGGGCACCGGCAAGTACCTGATGGACGTGGCCAAGGTGGCCGGCACCGACGTCGGCAGCGCGCAGGCCGTGCCGCCGAACGCGCAGCAGGCCGAGTGGGTCGTCAGCCTGAAGTTCAAGGGCAACGGCCAGGACAAGTGGACCAACCTCACCAAGGAGGCGGTCAACAAGACCGGCACCACCTGTGAGATCAAGGGCGACCAGGGCAACTGCCTCGTGGCCGTGGTCCTCGACAACACGGTGATCTCCGCGCCGGAGATCCGCGAGGTGCTCACCAGCGACTCGACGATCAGCGGCAGCTTCACCTCCGACACCGCGTCGGACCTGGCGAACAAGCTCAACTACGGCGCGCTGCCGGTGACCTTCGAGGCCCAGGAGGCCCAGCACGTCACCGCCACGCTCGGTGCGGCTCAGCTGAAGGCGGGTCTGCTGGCGGCCGGTCTCGGCATGCTGCTGGTCATCATCTACGCGTTCTTCTACTACCGCCTGCTCGGCTCGGTCATCTTCCTCTCGCTCGTGCTGTCCGGTCTGCTCACCTTCGGTGCGCTGGTCTGGCTCGGCCGGACGATGGGCTTCACGCTGACCCTCGCGGGCATGGCCGGTTTCGTCGTCTCACTAGGTGTCGCGGCCGACTCGTTCGTCATCTACTTCGAACGACTGAAAGACGAGATCCGGGAAGGTAGAGCGCCGCGCAGCGCGGTGCAGCGAGCCTGGGTCCGCGCCCGGCGGACGATCATCACCGCCAACACGGTGACGGTCATGGCCGCGGTGGTCCTCTACCTCTTCTCGTCCGGGGCGGTGAAGGGCTTCGCGTTCGCGCTCGGCCTGTCGACCGTGCTCGACCTCGTGGTGGTGTTCCTCTTCCGGCACCCGATGATGGAGATGTTCGCCCGGACCAAGGCGTTCATGTCGCCACGCGTCAGCGGTCTCGGCCGGGTCCTGCAACAGGCCAACGAAGACGAGGCCGACCAGCCGCGTCGCTACCGGGCCAAGGAGGCCTGACATGAGCAAGTCGGGACTTGCGACTCGCCTCTACCGCGGTGAGGCCGGCCTCAACATCATCGGCAAGCGGAAGGTCTGGTTCGGCGTCGTCGGCACGATCTTCCTGATCGCGCTGATCAGCTTCTTCACGCTCGGCTTCAAGTCCGGGATCGAGTTCACCGGCGGCACCGAGATCACGGTTCCGGCCTCGGTCGGCACGCTGAACGACATCGAGACGTCGGTCGGCCAGCAGATCGTCAAGGTCGACCCCGAGGCCAAGGTCGGCACCAGCCAGCACCTCGGCGGGTCCGACCCGTCGTACAAGATCCGGACCTCGGCGCTGACCAACGAGCAGGCCAACGAGGTCCGCACGGCGCTCGCCCAGCAGTACAACGTCGGCGTCGACGAGATCTCGACCAGCGTCGTGTCGGGCGCCTGGGGTGCCCAGGTCACCCAGAAGGCGCTGTTCAGCCTCGCGATCTTCCTCGCTCTGGTGACCGTCTTCCTGATCATCCGCTTCGAGTGGCGGATGGCGGTGGCGGCCCTGGCCTCACTGGCGTTCGACCTGGTCGCGGCCGCCGCGGTTTACTCGCTGGTCGGGTTCGAGGTCTCGCCGTCGACCGTGATCGGCTTCCTCACCATCCTGGGCTTCGCGCTCTACGACGTCGTCGTGGTGTTCGACAAGGTCCAGGAGAACACCCGGTCGATCACCGGCAGCAGCACCCAGACGTACGGCGAGGCGGCGAACCTGGCCGTCAACCAGACCCTGATGCGGTCGATCAACACCGGTCTGGTCGCGTTGCTGCCCGTCGGCGGTCTGCTGTTCATCGGGGCGGGCCTGCTCGGCGCGGGCACCCTGAAGGACCTCGGCCTGGTGCTGTTCATCGGTATGGGCACCGCGGTGTACTCCTCGATCTTCTTCGCGACGCCGGTCCTGGTGACGCTGAAGGAGTACGAGCCGAAGATCGCCACGCACACGCAGCGGGTGCTGGCCCGCCGGGCGAGCGGCGCGAGCAAGGCCGCCGCCGCCGGTACGCCTACCCAGGCCGCCCCGGAGCCGGAGCTGGCCACCACGGGCGGCGGCAC
>NZ_JBFBAZ010000221.1:0-8823 GCF_040682475.1 Hamadaea sp. NPDC051192 | reverse complement strand
GGTTTCCGGGTCTAAACTTCACCAAAGTTTCCCCCCGGAACCCTGATCCTGCCCACAGCAGACCCGACCTAAGGATTCGCCATGAACCACGGCAGAGCCCGCTTCATCGTGGGCTTCCTGTTCTTCCCCGTGCTGCTGTACGTGGTCTACGTGATCTGGCCGTATCTCCAGACCATCGGCTACTCGCTGACGGACTGGAACGGCTTCACGCCGGAGGTGCCGTACGCCGGCTTCGGCAACTACGCCGATCTGCTCAAAGACGAGACCTTCCTGCGATCGCTGTACCACAACGCCGTGATCCTCGTGGTCTATCCGATCGTCACCATCCTGCTGGCGCTGTTCTTCGCGTTCATGCTCAACGTCGGCGGCCGTGGGGACAAGGCGGGCGTACGCGGGGTGGCCGGGTCCGGCCTCTACAAGACGATCTTCTTCTTCCCGCAGCTGCTGTCGATCGCGATCGTGGCGATCCTGTGGAGCCGCATCTTCGAAAGCTCCACCGACACCGGCTTCCTCAACGCGCTGCTGGCGAAGGTCGGCATCGTCGACCCGCAGCATCCGCTGCTGTTCCTGGGCGAGACGGACTCCTGGCTGCTGCCGGGCATCCCGTTCGGCGACACCGTGCTGGACGCGCCGGTGGTCCTCTGGTGCCTGATCGTCATCGCCGTCTGGGGCGGTGTCGGTTTCTACCTCGTGCTCTTCTCGGCCGGCATGCAGTCCATCCCGAAGGACATCTTCGAGGCCGCGCTGCTCGACGGCTCCACCCGGGGCCAGACCTTCTTCCGGATCACGCTGCCGCTGCTGTGGGAGCAGATCTCGGTCGCCTGGGTCTACCTGGGCATCGCCGCGCTGGACTTCTTCCTGCTCGCGTACGCGATCGCGCCGCCGAGCATGCAGGCGACCGGGGCGAGCCACGTGATGAGTTCGTGGATCTATCACACCGCGTTCGGCAGCAGCCGCTACGACAAGTTCGGGTACGCCTGCGCGATGGCGGTCGCGATGGCGGCGTTCACCTTCATCTTCGCGCTGATCCAGTTGCGGATCACGCGCCGGGAAAAGATCGAGTTCTAGGGCGGCCGGGATGACCACGACAACCTCGAAACACGCGCTGCCGACCGCGCCCGGACCGGTGGCGGAGCCGCCGCCGAAGAGCAAGGGCGAGGGCCGCCTCCTCACCGGCTTCTCCCACGTGTTCCTCGCCGTGTGGGGCCTGATGGTCGGTGTGCCGCTGCTCTGGGCGACGGTGCAGTCGTTCCGGTCCGACGACGAGATCCTGCACAAGCCGTTGAGCCTGCCCGGTTCGTGGCACATCGGCGCGTTCGGCCGGGCCTGGACCAAGGGCCACATCGGGGAGTACTTCTTCAACACCATCGTCGTGATGACGTTCAGCGTGACGCTGAGCATGCTGCTCGGCGCGATGGTGGCGTATGTGCTGGCCCGGTATCGCTTCCCCGGCAACCGGATCGTCTACTACCTGTTCTTCACCGGGCTGGTCATGCCGATCTTCCTCGGGCTGATCCCGCTCTACAAGACGGTGCAGAACCTGGCCGCGATGCTCGGCCTGTCCAGCGTCATCGGCCTGAACACCTACGGCGGCCTGATCCTCGTCTACATCGCGTACTCGCTGCCGTTCACGGTGTTCTTCCTGCACTCCTTCTTCCGTACGCTGTCCACCGACGTCGCCGAGGCGGGCCTGATCGACGGGGCGAGCCACACGACGCTGTTCTTCCGCGTGATGCTGCCGATGGCCAAGCCCGGCCTGGTCAGCATCGGCCTGTTCAACATCATCGGCCAGTGGAACCAGTTCATCCTGCCCAACCTGCTCATGAAGCCGCAGAGCGGTTTCGAGGAGGGCAAGTTCGTGCTGACCCAAGGCCTGCTCAACCTCGTGAACAACTCGAAGTACGAGACGGACTGGGCGCGGCTGTTCGCCGGCATGACCCTGGCGATGCTGCCGATCCTGGTGACCTACCTCGTCTTCAACCGCCAGATCCAGGCCGGCTTGACCGGCTCGATCACCAAATAGCGCGGACGCTGTGCCCGGCTCACAGGCTGGGCACAGCAAACCCTTAGCGGGCGCATACGCGGCTCCGGGATCGTCGACGGCGTGAAGATGAAGCGCTGGTGGGCCGACGTGGCGGGGTTCGCCGCCGGGCTGACCGTGATCGTGGTCGTGGCGCTGTGGGTCGCTCAAGGCGGCGTACAGGAGGTCGCCGGGGGCGGCTGGGGCGCGGTCGCGGCGGTCGGGCGGCTGGCCGGGCTGGTCGCCTCGGATCTGATGCTGCTGCAGGTGCTGCTGCTGGCGCGGATTCCCTGGGTCGAGCGGGCCTTCGGGCAGGACCAGCTGGCCCGGTGGCACCGCTGGGTCGGGTTCACCTCGTTCCACCTCCTGGTCGCCCACATCGTGCTCATCACGCTCGGCTACGCCGGGCCGGTGCACGACAACGTGCTGCACACGTTCTGGGACCTGATCACCACCTATCCCGGGATGCTGCTCGCGCTGGCGGGCGCGGCGGCGATCGTCATGGTCGTGGTGACCTCGATCAAGGCGGCCCGGCGTCGGCTGCGCTACGAGTCGTGGCACCTGTTGCACCTGTACGCGTACCTCGGCGTGGGGTTGGCGCTGCCGCACCAGTTGTGGACCGGTGCGGACTTCCTCGCCTCCCCGATCGCGCGGGCGTACTGGTGGACGCTGTGGGCGACGACGGCCGCGGTGATCCTGATCTTCCGCGTCGGGCTGCCGGCCTGGCGTACCGCCCGGCATCGGCTGGAGGTCGCCGAGGTGGTCGCCGAAGGGCCCGGCCTCACCTCGGTGTACCTCAAGGGCCGGTTCCTGGACCGGCTGCCGGTCCGGGCCGGGCAGTTCTTCCAGTGGCGCTTCCTCGACGGTCCCGGCTGGTCGCGGGCACATCCGTACTCGTTGTCGGGTCCACCGCGACCGGATCGGCTGCGGATCACGGTGAAGGATCTCGGGGACGGCAGCGCGCGCGTCGCCACCCTGCGGCCCGGCACCCGCGTCCTGGTCGAAGGGCCGTACGGCCGGCTCACGGGCGAGGCGTACCGGGGTGGTCCGGTCACGATGATCGCCTGCGGCATCGGCATCACCCCACTCCTCGCGCTGCTGTGGGACCTGCCCTACCGCGACGGCGAAGCCACGCTCGTCTATCGCGCGCGGTCCGCGCAAGAGCTCGCCTTCCGGTCGGAGATCGAGTGGCTCGCCGCGCGGCGCGGGCTCCGCGTCGTCACACTCCTCGGACCTCGCGCCCAGGATTCCTGGTTGCCTCACGGGTACGCCGAGAGCGGCGACCTGGCGGCGTTGCGTCGCATCGTCCCGGACGCGCGCGGACAGCACATCTACATCTGCGGCCCCGACGACTGGAGCGCCCGGGTGCGGCACACGGCGGCCGAGGCCGGGGTCGCGCCGGACCGGGTTCACGTCGAGCACTTCGCCTGGTGAGACTGAGTAGCAGGAAGCGGTAGGAGGAAGAGATGCGGCGGATCACGCTGTGGCTGCTGTCCACTGTGGCGGCGGTGGTGCTGTTGTTCAGCTACCGCACCAGCACCATGGGCTCGGGTGGCGGTGACACGGTCGCGGTGACACCCGCGAACAACGCGGCGTCCGCCGGTTCGGGCTCGACCGCGCAGCAGCAGACGAAGAGCGGCACGGCGAACGGCGGCGCCACGAGCGGTGGCACGACGAGCGGTGGCACGAACGGCACGACCACCACCTCGGGCAGCAAGACCTACGACGGCTCGGTCGCGCAGACCCGCTGGGGTCCGGTGCAGGTGCGGATCACCGTCGCCAACGGCGAGATCACCGACGTCGAGGCTGTCGAGTACCCCACCGAGAACCACCGGGACCAGGAGATCAACCAGTACGCCCTGCCGATCCTGCACGACTCGGTGATCTCGCAGCAGAGCGCGAACATCGACACCGTCTCAGGCGCGACGGTCACCAGCGAGGGCTACATCCAGTCGTTGCAGGCGGCCCTCGACGCCGCCCATCTGTCATGACCGCGCCCGTAGCCGGGTTCGTCCAGCGGGCCTGGGTCGAACAGATCATGGGGCTGCCGATCAGCGTCCACCTGCGGGGCGCCGATCCGGCCACGCCGGCTGTCGAGGCCGCGGTGACGGCGTACTTCGCCGAACTGCGGCGTGCCGACGACATCTTCAGCACCTATCGCGCCGACAGCGAGATCAGCCGCTGGCAGCGCGGTGAGCTGACCCTGGCCGCTGCGGATCCGCTCTTGGGCTGGGTACTGGCGAGCTGCGATCAGGCCTTTGTGCGTACACGTGGATTCTTCGACGCGCGATCCTTGCCCGACCCACTGGGCGGCGCACCGCGGACCGATCCTTCCGGCCTGGTCAAGGGATGGGCCGTGGAGCGGACCGCGCGGCGGCTGCCGGCGGACCACGGCTGGTGCGTCAACGCGGGCGGCGATGTGTTGGTGCACGCGCCGGACGGGCTGCCCGCGTGGCGCGTGGGCGTCGAGGATCCGGTACGCGACGGCAAGATCCTGCGCGCGGTGACCATGCGGCGCGGCGCGCTGGCGACGTCTGGAACGCGCCATCGCGGTACGCACATCGTCGACCCGCACACGGGACAGCCGCCGACGGGGCTGCGGCAGGTCAGCGTGCTGGGCCCGGAACTGCTCTGGGCCGACGTGTACGCGACCGCGGCGTTCGCCCGGGGCGCGAGCGCACTGGAGTGGCTGGCGACGCTTGACGGGTACGAGGGTCTGGTGGTGACCTCTGACGGCCGTGTACGCAGCACGCCGGGGTGGCCGATCGCGTGAACGGCGGTGCCGGCGATGGCGCGCGGGATCGGACGGGCGCAGACTGAGGTTTGAGGGACGGCGACCGAGGAAAGGGGTCGTCATGACAAGTGTTCTGCCCGCTTCGAGCACCACCGAGGCCGATGTGCGGGCGATGCTGCGGCTGTGGACCACGGCGGAGTACCGCGGTCTGGTCGACGTCGTCGAGGAGTTGCTGACCGACGACTTCCTGGGCGTGGACCGGGCCGGGCACGTGCTGGACAAGCAGGCTTGGCTGGCCCGGCGGCGGGACGGCCGGCTGTTCCACACGACGTTCACCGTCGATCCCGTCGATCTACGCCTGCACGGCGACTCCGCGGTCGCCGTGGGCGACCACGAATGCGCCGGCCACGACCAGGGCGAGATCTTCGGGCGGCAGTGCCGGATAACCGCGGTCGGCGTACGCGACGGGCGGCTGTGGAAGCTCGCCTCGGTGCACATCAGCGAGACGCCGGAGCAGGCGGGCAGCTCCGGATGAGGCTCACCGCGGAGACCGTGATGACCGGCGACCCCGTGACGATCGAGGCGACCGACTCGATCGTGCACGCGGCGCGGCTGATGCGCGACTACGACATCGGCGACCTCATCGTGACCGACCGAGGCCACCTGGTCGGCATAGTCACTGATCGGGACATCGTGATAAGGGGGATCGCGGACTCCCGAGGCGTGGAGACCACCCACGTCGGCGAGGTGTGCAGCCGGGACGTGGTGACCGTCGGCCCGGACGAGGAGCTGGACCAGGTCGTCGCGATCATGTGCGAGCACGCCGTACGCCGGATGCCGGTGATCTCGGGCGGCCGCGTCGTCGGCGTGATCTCGCTCGGCGACCTCGCCCAGGAGGACGGCGAACTCGCGCTGACCGACGCGAAGTCCGTGCTCACGGAGATCAGCCTCGCCCAGCCGAACCGTTGATCAGGCAGCCGAATCGCTGATCAACAGTGTCGGGCTGCCGTCGCGCGGGTACTGCCTCCAGTGAACGGAGGCCCGAAAAATGGACGAGATCCTGATGACGGGACCGCCGGCGGTCGATTCCCGGCCCGCGATCGCCACTACCGGTCTCACGCGCTATCTGACGCTCGACGGCCACGGCGCGCCCGACGCCTTTCCCGCGTACGCCGACGCGCTGCGCCGCGTCGCCACCGCCCTTCGGCTGCCGGTGCATCCGACCGAGGCGTTGTGGTGGTCGGCGGACGGCGGCCCGATGCGTCCCGAGCGCATGCACGCCTGGCGGTGGTCACTGCTGCAGAAGGTGCCGCTGGAAACCGGGACCGCCGACGTCGCCAAGGCTTCGGCCACGCTGCGCGGCATAGTGCCCGAGGGGCTGCTGTCGGACATCAGCGTCGCCAGCCTCGACGAGGGCACCGTCGCGCAGGTTCTGTACACCGGATCGTTGCGCGACAAGGCGCCCGCCCTGCGGATGTTGCGCGATTTCGCGCGTACGCACGGCTATGCGGTCAAGGGGAAGTACCACGAGATCTATCTGGACGATCCCGGCCCGCATTCGCCGCCGGACGCCCGGACGATTCTCCGGTTGCCCCTCGTCCGGACGGCTTGACCGGCCGCGCCGAAGATCCCGTACGCGGCACGGCCCTCCCGCACGGCTCGTTGACAAGGGGAAGGCTGCCCACTCGGGGCAGCATGAGCAGTGCGAATGCAGGGAGGGCCGTGATGGCTCGCAAACGACGGACGGCGGTGCCGGCCGCCGCCCCACCACCTCCGGTCGAGCAGATGCCGGTGGTGGCGCCGGACAGCCCGTTGGCGATGACCGCCCGGGAACTGCTGGCGGCGCACACCCCGCCGGAGGGGAGCGCCACCTGCCCGCGATGTGACGTGCCCGATCCGTGCCCGACGGCCCGGCACGCGAGCATCGTGTGTCTGGCGGCGCGGGATCCCGCGGAGGCGAACGCACTGACCCCGACCGGTTGAGGACCGGCCAGCCCCGGTCGCGGGCGCGTCGCTCACGGCGATTCGCTCAGCGACCGGGGCGTTTCATGTCTCGGTTTCCGGTCGGCGTGCGCATCGCCTTCAGCGCCCGGCTGGCCAGCGCCTCCTGATCGACCCGCGCGCGGAAGTCCGGGTCGGCGCGGTACACGGCCAGCATCGCGCGCAGACGTGAGGCGGGTGTGACGCCGTCGCCGAGCCGGAAGCTCTTCAACGCGAGATCCTCTTCGACGGTCAGGGTGACGCTGACCCGTTCCGGTCGTCTCCCCAGCGGGCGCGGTTCGCGGATCGAGCGCCGCGTCTGCGTCGCGTCGAGAAACCCGCGTTGGTAGTCGCGGCCGTGCCGGGCGGACAGAGCGCGCATCGCGTCGCGGAGCAAGGATGTCCCCCCGCCGAGTCCGTGCCGCCAGCGCTGGCCGTCGTCGGTCTGCAGCCAGGCTCGCCCCATCCGGCTGCCGGCGTCGTACTCGTCGGTCGTCACGGGGTTCGCGCCTACCCCGTTCCGCGTAACTCAAACGTCTTGCCACTCGATAGTGGGACACCGCGGGATTACAGTCAGGACATCCATCGCCGTCCACTCCCAACGGACGGGTCCGGCTCCGCCCAGAGCCGGGGACGGCGTGACCCGGAGAAAGGATGTCCCGTGCGCGTGCCTCAGATGAGGCGCGTGACCCTGCTGCGCTCCACGGTTCTCGCGGCTGTCCTGCTCGTCGTCGGCTACGCCGGCGCCGCGCTTGCGCTGCCTGATCCGCCTGCGCCGGTCACCGCCAACGCCACCTGGTTCGACGCCCTCGGTTCGCCGTACGGCGGCTGTGGACTGCCTCAGGCTAATTTGGACAGTCAGAACTTCGTCGCCCTCAACGTGTTCAACACGCCCCGCGACTACGCGTACTCGACGCGGCCGGTGCCCGACGCCGCCAAGACCGGCATGTGGGAGAACGGGCGCAACTGCGGCCGCTATGTCCAGGTCTCGATCGCCGACTACTGCACCGGCGTCAACGACGGCGCGCCGAACCAGGCCTTCTGCCGCAACGGGTCGTGGGTCGCCGACGCGTACAACGGCGGCACGCTGACCATGCTGGTCGCCGACAGCTGCGGCGACGGCAACGCCTGGTGCCGCGACGACCCGTACCACCTCGACCTGGCCAAGGGTTCGCTGAACACGTTCGTCAAGAACGGCACGACGCTGACCGACCTCTACCCGAACCACTGGAACAACCGGCACATCAGCTGGAAGTTCGTGCCCGCGCCCGACTACACCGGCGACATCAACATCGGCTTCCTGCAAGGGGCGCAGCAGTGGTGGCCGGCCATCGCCGTGTCCCACCTGGCCAACGGCATCCACGGAGTCGAGTACTTCGCCGACGGCACCTGGCACACCGCCGCGATGAACAGCGACATGGGCCAGTCCTACATCATCGGCGGGCTCACCTCGGGCGCGACGTCCTTCCAGATCCGCGTACGCGACGTCACCGACGCGCTCATCAACGGCGGCCGCGTGTACTCGTTCAGCCTGCCGTGCTCGTCGCAGTGCTCGGTTCCGTACACGGCTGCGGCGTACACGACCTCGGGTGGCTCGACCGGCTCGCCGAGCACGTCACCCTCGACGTCCCCGTCCGCTTCGCCCTCGGCGTCCGTGTCGCCGTCGGCTTCGGTCTCGCCCACCTCGTCGTCCGGGGCATGCACGGCCGCGTACAAGGTCACCAGCTCCTGGCCCGGCGGCTTCGGCGGCGAGGTGACCGTGACCGCGGGCAGCGCCCCGATCACGGGCTGGACCGTGAAGTGGACGTACGCCAACGGACAGACGATCACCCAACTGTGGAACGGCACGCTGACCACGAGCGGGTCGGCGATCACCGTGAAGAACGTGTCGTACAACGGCTCGCTCGGCGCGGGCGGGACGGCGACGTTCGGCTTCAACGGGACGTCGACCGGCACCAACAGCGTCCCCACGCTGACCTGCACCAGCCCTTAACCCCCTGCGGATCACGGTTGCGCATGCTTCCCGGGCCTGCGGTTGCATTGGGAAACGTGATAGGGCGCCGTGCGCTTGCGTTGTGGGTGTGAGTAG
>NZ_JBFBAZ010000220.1:0-8907 GCF_040682475.1 Hamadaea sp. NPDC051192 | reverse complement strand
TGATATCCAGCGGGGCCCGTCTTCCCGCGGGGGGGGGGGGGGGGGGGGGGCGGCGGGGGGCCCCCCCCCCCCCCCGCGGCGCTCACTTCAGGTGCGGCTGGACCTGCGAGGTGTAGATGCCCTCAAGCTTGGACTTGAGCTTGGTCATCTCGCCCTGAACCTCGGCGTTCTTCGTCAGGATGGCGGCGCAGGCGTTGGCCATCTCCTGGTCGGCACCCGGCAGGAACACCCGGGCCCAGTCCTGATTGCGCGTGGCGGCCAGCTGGTCGATCGCCACCTTCGACTGCGGCGCCTTGGCGATCAGCGACGACGGGTCGGCCGACTTGCGTACCGGCATGTAGCCGGTCGCCTGCGCGAACTTCAGGGTGTTCTCCGGCGACGTGAGGAACTTGATGAACGTCGCGGCGGCGAGCTGGTTCTCCGGCTTGATCTTCTTCGGGATGCCCACTCCGGCGCCGCCGGTCGGGCACACCGGTGAGGTCGCCGCCGGGCCGCCGGGCAGGAATCCGGCACCGACGTCGAACTTGGCCACCTTGAGGATGCCGACCAGGCTGCCGGTCGAGCCGACCGTCGCGCTGACCGCGCCCGCCGACAGATCGTTGGTCGAGTCCTTGCCCGCCACGCCCGACCACTTGTTCTTGTAGACCGCGTCGGCGATGAACTGCAACGCGGCGACCGATTCGGGCTTGTCACACGTGATGTCGAACGCGCCCTTGGCCGACCAGCTGCCACCCCAGCCCCAGAGGTTGTTCTGGAAGCTCCATCCGGCGTATCCCGCGAGCGCGGGCAGCTGGAACGCGTTCTGGATGCCCGCGTTGGCGGCCTTCAGCTTGGGAGCCCATTCGGCGAACTCGGTCCAGGTCGTCGGCGCCCGGTCGGGCAGCCCGGCGGCCGCCCAGTGGGCCTTGTTCCAGTAGAACAGCGGCGTGGACCGCGCCCACGGCATCGCCCACGTCGCGCCGTCGTACTTGTAGTCGGAGACCAGTTGCTCCCGGTAGTCGCTGGTGTCCCAGTTGAGGGCGGTGAACGCCGAGTCCAGCGGAATGATCGAGTCCTGGAGGTAGTAGCGGAACCACCACACGTCCGAGAGCACGACCAGGTCGGGCAGCTTGCCGCCGGCCTGGGCGGCCTGGAACTTCTGGGCGATGTCCTCGTAGTTCGAGCCGGCGGTCACCAGCTGTACGCGGATGTCGGACTGGCTCTGGTGGAAGGCGTCGATGATCTGCTGGGTGACTTCTTGGGAGGAACCGGGGTTCGACGACCAGAAGGTGATCTCACGGGCGGGTTTGACGCCGGTGAAGTCGACCTGCTGCCGCTTGTCAGGCGTCGTGCTGGACGAGGTCGACGGGCCGCTACAGGCGGACAACACCGTCGCGGACAGCCCTGCGGCGGCCAGGCCGAGGAACCCTCTTCTGCTCAGTTCACCTGATTGCCTGGCGGGACCCGACGGGAACACGGTGCACCTCCTGATCGATGGGGACGGAAGTCACCCCTTGACGCTGCCTTGGGTCAAGCCGGTGACGATGTGGCGCTGCAAGGCGGCGAACACCACGAGGACGGGAAGCAGGACCATGACCGTGCCGGCCATCACGATGCCGTAGGAGGCCGCCGAGTTCTCGCTGTTCTGCAACAGGGTCAGCCCCACCGGCAGGGTCATCATCTGCGGATCCGAGACGATGACCAGCGGCCAGAGGTAGTCGTTCCACTCGAACACGATGTTGACCAGGGCGACCGTGGCGATGCTCGGCGCCGCCATGGGCACCACCATGTGCCACAACCGCCGCCAGTGCCCGGCCCCGTCGACCTGCGCGGCGTCGATCACCTCCGCGGGCAGCGTGAGGAAGCTCTGCCGCAGCAGGAAGGTGCCGAATCCGGTCGCCAGCCCGGGCAGGATGATGCCCCAGTAGGTGTCCTGCCCGCCCAGGCCGCTGACGAACACGAAGTTCGGCACGACGCTGACCTGCGGCGGCACCATCAGCGTTGCGAGCACCGCCCAGAACACGTACTTGCGGCCCGGGAAGCGCACGAACACCAGGGCGTACGCGGTGAAGACGGCCAGGAGCACCTTGATCCCGGCGCCCACCACGGTCACGATCGCCGAGTTCAGGAACAGCCGCGGGAAGGGCACGATCCGCGCCGCCTCGCTGTAGTTCGCCGGATGCCACGGATCGGGCAGGACGACGAGTTTCTGCGTGATGACGTCGGCGGGCGACTTGAACGACGACAGGATCAGGTACGCCAGCGGCAGGACCACGATCAGGATGGCGAGCATGATCGGCAGGTAGTCGGCGACCAGGGCTGCGGCGAGGTTGCGGCGCGACAGCGGCCGGGAGTCAGCGGTCACCGGTAATGCACCCGCCGCTCAAGGAAGACCAGTTGGAACAGGGTCAGGATCACGAGTAGGACGAAAAGTACCGTCGAGAGCATCGCCGAATAACCTGCCTGGTTGTAGCCACCGAACGCCCGCAGATAGGCGTCGTAGATGAGGGTCGTCGTGCCGCGGCCCAGGGGTGTCATCACCCGGATCAGATCGAATGCCTGCAGCGAGTTGAGGGTGCTGGTCACCAACAGGAAGAAAGTGGTCGGCGACAGCAGCGGCAGCACGACGGAGAAGAACTTGCGCCGGGCGCTCGCGCCGTCGATCGCGGCGGCCTCCAGGACGTCGGACGAGATCGACTGCAGACCGGCCAGATAGATCACCGCGGCGTAGCCGAGGTTCTTCCAGACGTAGACGAGGACCACCATCACCAGGCTCAGCGTCTCGTTGTTGAACCACTGCGGACTGGCGATGCCGAAACTACGCAGGATCGCACCGAGCGCACCGACCGTGGGGTCGAAGATGTACTGCCAGGCCAGGCCGACGCCGACTCCGGACAGCACGAACGGCGAGAACACCGTGGCGCGGGCCAGCCCGGCACCGCGGACCCTGCGGTTGAGCGCGAGCGCGACCATCAGGCCCAGCGCCATCGACAGGAAGACGGTGGCCAGGGTGAACACCGCGGTCGTGAGGAAGACCTGGACCGCTTCCGAGGACTGGAAGAAGTCGACGTAGTTGGACAGGCCCACCGGCCTGGCCGTCGGCGCGCCCAGGGTCCAGTCCAACGTCGAGTAATACATGTTGAGCAGGAGCGGGCGGTACGTGAACACGGCGATCAGCGCCAGGTTGGGCACGGCGAATGCCAGGAAGATCGCCGCCTCGCGGCTCGCCCGGCGCCGGCGTCCCCGCCTGGCACGAAAGCTCGGCTCCGCGGCGGAAGTCTCCAGCAGCGGCGGATCCGTGCTCGGTTTGATCTCCGCAACCATGATCGGCAGCTAACCGATGCCAGGTGTACGAACGGTAACCGAAAGGTGAATATATAACATCGATGATCAGTAGTTCTGAGGTTCGACAATCTCCTGCTTGTCGATCGAGATGATCGGTTATTGCGGCACCGCCGCGTACCGCCACCTGCACCAACAGCCCGGTCTCCTACCGACCAGCGAAGGGAGCAACTGCAAATGCATCTCTCTACGATCCCAACCAGACCCGTCTCACCGAGGCGGCTACCCACCCCGATGTAGCCGCCATCGGATCCGGTGCGGTTCACCGGCCGTCGAGGTCCGGTCCTGGCGATCGATCACTGGCGGTCCCGCTTCGCGGACGCCCGGTCGGTGACCACTAGCCGCTGACGTGGCGCAGGACGGCCAGGACGCGACGGTTGTCGCTATCCGAGGACGGCAAACCGAGTTTGGCGAAGATGCTCGCCACGTGCTTCTCCACCACTCCGGGGGTGATGACAAGAGCCGCCGCGATCCCGGCGTTGGATCGTCCCTCGGCCATCAGCGAAAGCACCTCACGCTCCCGTGGGGTCAGCGACGCCAGCCCGGCCGTGTCCTGCCCGGCCCGCATCAGGTGGCCGACCACCTCCGGATCCAGTGCGGTGCCACCGGATGCCACGCGGGTCAGCGCGTCCACGAAATCGGCGACGTCAGCGACGCGGTCCTTGAGCAGGTATCCGACGCCGGTCGGCCGATCGGCGAGCAGGCGGGTCGCGTAGCGGGTCTCGACGTACTGCGAGAACACCAGCACACCGACGTCAGGATGGTCGCGTCGGATGTTGATGGCGGCGCGCAGTCCCTCGTCGGTGTGCGTCGGTGGCATCCGGATATCGATGATGGCTACATCCGGTACGACGGCGGCGATCGCGGACTGCAACGCGTCCGCGTCGGCCACCGCCGCGCACACCTCGAAACCGCGGTCGGTGAGCAGCCGGACCAGCCCTTCCCGCATCATCGCGGCATCCTCCGCGATCACCACCCGCATGCTGTCGCCTCCGTTCACACCTGTGTGGGCAGTTCGATCTCGACCCGGGTCGGACCGCCGGTCGGACTGTGTATGCGCATCCGGCCGTCCACGACGGCGATGCGGCGAGCCAGGCCGGACAGGCCAGGACCGTCCAGGTCCGCCCCACCGATGCCGTCGTCCGCGACGGTCAGCGTCACGTGCTCGCCGGATCGGACTACGCCGAGCCGGATGCGAGTCGCCCGGCCGTGTTTGGCCGCGTTCGCGAGCAGTTCGGAGGCGCAGAAGTAGGCGATGGTCTCGATCGCGGGCGCCGGGCGCTCGGGCAACTCGACGTCTACCGTGACCGGCAGGGCGGTGCTCGTCGCGAGCGTGGCCAGCGCGTCGCCGAGGCCGTTGTCGAGGACCGGCGGGTGGATACCGCGGACCAGGTCGCGCAGATCGGCGAGGGCATCCTTCGCTCCGGCGCGGGCGAGCGCCACCAGTTCGCGAGCTTGGGCGAGGTCGGGTGGCGGGCCGTCGGTGCCGAGCTTCTCGGTCGCCATGCCGAGGTTCATCGCCAGCGTGGCCAGCCGGATCTGCGCGCCGTCGTGCAGGTCCCGTTCCAGGCGGCGCATCATCGCCGCCGCGTCGTCGATCGCGCGGGCCCGGCTGACCTGCAGTTCGCGGACCCGCTCGGCGAGCCGACGCGGACCGAGCAGGCGTCGCATCGCAGCAAGGTCCAGTGTCGTACCGGCACGCATCAACCACGGTGCGACCAGCAGCATGGCGAGGCCGACCGTGGCGATGAGCCACGTCCCGGCGAACGTCCGCGTACTGATCATGCCGAACGGCGTCAGCGCCCGCACCGGCCCGAGCAGCGTGCCGGCCGGGTGGTTGCGGAACAGCGGCCACCACACCGGGTAGCTGAGGTTGATCAGGCCGAACACATAGCAGAACGCACCGTAGCCCTCGGGGATGGCAAGTGGCACCTTGAGCAGGCCGTACCCGACGGCGCGCCAACCCGGTCCGTCGGAGACCAGGGCACCGATCCGCTTGGAGGGCCGGGGCGGCGGGGCGTCCACCTGCACGCCGAGCAGCCGATCCGCGAGTGAGCGCTGCACGGCTCCCAACGCGCGCCCGATCGGGGCGGCCAGGACGACCAGGAGCGCGATGGTGAGCGTGAACAGGACTACGAACAACGGTGCGACGCCCGGTCCCGGCGGGTGAGCCAACGCCCCGGTCGCCCACAGGATGAGGACGCCCGCGGCCGGCACGACCGCCGGTACGGCCAGGATCGCGACGGCCCCGACCACGCCGGCGACGCAGAACACCGCCTGGCGCAGAGCCAATGTGGTGAACGGAGCGCGCAGCGCGGTCATCAGCCCATTGTCGCTGGTCACGCGTCGCGAAGGCGGAGCAGCGCGCCGCCGGACAGGACGGCCACCGCTGCGTACCCGCACATCAGCAGCGTGCTGATCCAGGCGGAGAACACCCCGGGTATCGGCGAGGTCACCGCGATCGAGTTGAGCAGCATCAGCAGCGGGACAAACCGCCCGACCGAGATTCCGCTCTCGCCGAACAGCCCGGCCACGATCATCGGGACGAACATCAGACCGAACAGAATGCCGATCGCGGCGCCCGAATGCCGCACGATCGTTCCGATCCCGACCCCGATCAGCGCGGTGGAGCCCAGGTACACGCCGGTCAGCAGGACCGCGCGCAGGACCGCCGGATCGCCGAGGGAGGCGGCCGGGATCGCGGTGCCGCGGATCGCGAGTTGCCCGCTCAGGTAGCCGGCGAAGCTCGCGACCAGGCCGACGGTGAGCGCCGCGCCACCGCACACGGCGACCTTCGCGGCCAGGACGATCCGACGTCGCGGCACCGCGGCGAACGTCGAGCGGATCATCCCGGTGCCGTATTCGCCGGTCACCATCAGGACGCCGAGCGCTCCGAGGAGTAACTGGGCCAGAATGGCCCCGCCGAGGCTGTTGTTCAAGATCTGGGCGACGGTGGCGACCGGGGTGTGCGACCGGTACCCGAGGCCCACCCCGGCACCGGTCGCGGCCATCGAGACCACCGCCGCGATGACCAGCCACCACGTCGACCGGACGCTGCGCATCTTGATCCGCTCCATCCGGGCCGCGTGCCGGAATCCGTACCTGCTCATGACGCTCCTACTCCGCGATAGTCGGTGGCCTGCGAGGTGAGCCGGAAGAACGCGTCCTCCAGGCTGTCTTCGCCGGCGGCGAGTTCGGCGACGGTTGTCTCGGCCAGCAGCCGGCCGCGCCCGATGACCACCAGCCGGTCGGCGGTCAGCGCCATCTCGGCGATCAGGTGGCTGGACACGAACACCGTCCGGCCCTCGGCAGCGAGTCCGCGCAGCAGGTCCCGGATCCAGCGGATGCCCTCCGGGTCCAGCCCGTTGACCGGCTCGTCGAGCAGGAGGACACCCGGATCGCCGAGCAGAGCCACAGCGACGCCGAGCCGCTGGCGCATGCCAAGCGAGTAGGTACCGGCGCGCCGCGTCGCCGCGTCGGACAGACCGACGATGCGCAGCACCCGCTCGACCTGGGACGCGGGAATGTCGTTGCTCGCGGCCAGCGCGGCCAGGTGCGCACGGGCGCTGCGGCCGGGATGGAACGCTCCGGCCTCCAGCAGTGCGCCGACCGTCTTCAGCGGCCAGTTCAGCTCCGGGTACCGGACGCCGCCGATCAGTGCCTCGCCATGGTCCGGGGCGTCCAGGCCGAGGATCATCCGCATCGTCGTGGACTTGCCGGATCCGTTCGGGCCGAGGAAGCCGGTCACCACCCCTGGTTGGACCCGCACGCTCAGCCCGTCGACGGCGACCTGGTCGCCGTAGCGTTTGGTCAGCTCACGTAGTTCGATCACACCATCGACGCTAGGCAGCGCTGCGGGTGGTCGGAAGCCGGAAACCATCCGACTCCGCCTGGGGGTTATCCGCCCCCACGCGGGCTACTGGTCTGGCAGCTGAGGCGACGGACGTCACAGCCCCGAGCCTGGACGACCGCGCCACTACCAGTGCGGGAAGCGTGTATGCCGTGTGAGGCGCGGCGATTCAGACCGTCGAGGACCTTGTACAGTCGCCGCATGATCGAAGTCGTCGACTATGACCCGATCTGGGCGGAGCGGTTCGCGGCGCTACGCTCGGAGTACCAGGCGGCGCTGTCCGCCGCGGGCGTACCTGTCATCGCGATCGAGCATGTCGGCAGCACCTCGGTTCCCGGCCTGGCCGCGAAGCCCGTCATCGACTGCGACATCGTCGTCTCCGCACCCCACGTCGAGGCGGCGTCGGCGGTCCTGGTCTCTCGTGGTTTCACCCCGCTCGGCGAACTGGGCATCCCCCAGCGCTGGGCGTTCGACCCACCCGAGCGGTTGGGCAGGACCAACACGTACGTGATCGTCGAGGGCTCGCTGTCGCTGCGAAACCATCTGGCGGTCCGCGACGCCCTGCGGGCCGATCCGCAGCTTCGCGACGAGTACGGCGACGTCAAGCGGCGCGTGGGTGCCGAAGCGGCGGACATCTACGACTACGGCGCGGGCAAGAACGCCATGGTGCAACGCATCTTGGCAGCAGCGGGTCTCAGTGACGACGATCGCGCGTCCATCGACGCGAACGAGGTTCCCATCCGGCGATAAGGCTCACCCCTACCAGGGAATCGCGCCTTCGGCGTTGAAGAAGCCACCCGTCGGGCCGTTCGCTTCATCCGTGACGTTCAGCTCGACGCATAGAGCGGCCATGTCACCGCCCGGGGACGGTCAGCCGAGCTTGGTCCACTGCCCTTCGGAGATCACCTCGACGGAGCCGTCCACGACCTGGATGGCCGTCTGCTCGTCGATGACGTACGCCGGGACGCCGAGCCCGGCGGCCCACCGCTCCGCGTCGGCCATGGTGTTCGTCGGGAAGGCGTTCAGGTGCGGGAAGATCGAGAAGTCGACGACGCTGAGGGTGCGATCGTCCGGCGCGGACGGCCACTCGACGAAGTACTCGCCGATCCGGGGTGTCATCACCATGCTTCCCGCGCTCACGCCCACCCAGACCGTGTCGGGCAGCGAGGGCAGCAGGTCGGCCAGCCCGGACTCTCGCATCCAGTGGCACAGGTAGGTCGCGTCACCACCGTCGACCAGAAGCACGTCGGCCTCCCGGACCCACGGGACCCATCGCTCCTGGCCGATGGTCGGCAGCGCGGTGAGCTCGAGGACTCCCAGCGACGCCCAGCCCAGGCCGGAGAAGTGCCGGAAATCGGGATCGGCGGCCACCAAGCCCCGCACCGAAGCCGGACCGCACATCGGGTGGCCCCACTGTGCTGTCGGGATCACGAGGGCGCGACTCTCGGCGACCGGCTTGCCGAGTAGCTGCTCGAGCGCCGCGTGGATGCTCGGGTTCGTGACGCCGCCGGATGTGAGCAGAAGCTTCAAGACGCCTCCGAACCTCTGGGCGGAACGTGGCTCCGCTCGATCACCTGTACGGAGACATCGTAGTTCTCATCGGCCCCGTCCGTGGGTTACTGCAGCGGCGCCCCGCGTAACCAGCGGGGGGCGGGGGGGGCGGCCTGGCATAGACGCCGGTGGTACGTCCGGGCGGGGGGGTTGATAGGGAGAGCGGGGTGGAGGGGAAGAGGGTT
>NZ_JBFBAZ010000219.1:0-8972 GCF_040682475.1 Hamadaea sp. NPDC051192 | reverse complement strand
ACGCCACCACGCCCGCTGCACCCGGTGTGCCCTGCGCGGGCGCGAACACCAGCGCCGAACCGCCCACCAGAACCGACACCACCAGCGCCCTAACCAGCGTCTTGCGGCCGGACAGCGGCCGCTGCCAGTCGTCGAGGAACCGAGCGCGTTCGCTCAGCGTGGCCCGGAACCCGGCGGCCGGACCGGCGTCGTAGATCCGGGCGACGGTCAGCCCGTCCAGGTACGCGATCGCCTCGCCGCCCACCCGGGTCTCCCAGGTGGTGAACCGGGTCAGCTGCGAGGCGGACAACTGGATCATGCGGCCGCTGAGGATCACGTAGGCGAGCAACGGGATCAGCAGGATCGCCGCCAGGCCGGGCGACACGGTGAACAGGTACGCCAGCACCGCCAGCGGGCTGATCAGCGCCGCCACCACGTCCAGCACCGCATGCGTGACGAGGTAGTGCAGGTCGGTCGTGTCGTCCTGGACGGCCTGCTTGACCTTGCCCGAGTTCTGCTCGCCGAACCAGCCCAACGGCAGCCGCGACAGCTTGGTCACGACCCGCGTACGCACGTCCAGGCCGAAGCGGGCGTCGACGACGTGCATCGCCACCACGAGCACTCCGGCGAGGATCGTGCCCGCGCCCATCAGCGCCAGCGCGAGCAGTCCCAGTCCGGCCAGGTCGTCGTTCCCGGCGAGCAACCGCCGGCAGACCTCGGCCAGCAGCACGAACGGGGCCAGTTGCAGCAGCGACACGACGGCCTGGAAGACTCCCGCCAGCATCAGGCGCGACCGCAACGGCGCGAGGAGCCGGGCGCCCGCCCGTGATCGCCAGCGGTCCGGGGTCGGTGCCGAGACCGGCCCAGCCGCCTCCTGTTCGGTGGCCTCGACGGCGGCTGGCGCGCTGCCGGAAGCGGCCGGCTGGTGGCGATCGGTGCCCATCGCCTTGCCCTTGGTCCAGTACGCCCGCCCGTGCACGTCCGGCTTCGGGAAGCCCAGCTCCTTCAGCCGGGCGCGGGCGAGCTTCGCCGTCGTCGTCTCGCCGGTGACCCAGGCGTACCAGTTGGACCAGTCCTGCGTCCCGATGGCGGCGGCGACCACGCCCGCGTCGCCGGCGTACGGCAGCCAGCTGACCGTGCACTGTGGATGTGCGTACACCGGGATGGCGAGGTCGTCCTCGTCGTGCTGCTCCAGCAGCACCACGACCGGGGTCTTCGGCGGAATCGTGGCGAGGATGGCGTTGATGCCCGGCACCGACGCCGCGTCGCCGATCAGGAGATAGCCGTCGGGGGCCGGGTCCGGCACGGTGAAGTGCGGCGACGCCCAGTACGACAGCTGGATCGCGTCACCGGGCGCGGCCGACCGGGCCCAGCTGCTCGCCGGGCCGCTCGGCTCGTGCAACACGAAGTCGAGGCTGAACCGCCGCAGTTCCGGATCGGGGTCGACCACCGTGTAGCCGCGCTGGTGCTCCCGGCCCGGATGCTCCGGATCGGGCGCCCACAGCCGGACGAAGCAGGCCGGCTCGATCTGTTTGCCGTCGAAGAACGTCGGCGCGTCGACGACGATCCGGCGGAACCGGGGCGTGATGTCCTCGACGGACACCACCGTGATCGTGTGCTCCTGCGCGCCGAACGCCTTCATGACGGCGCCGCCGTACCCCCGGCCCATCAGCGGTCCCGGCCGGGAAGGGTGATCGGGGCGCCCGCCGGATACGCGGCGACCAGGCCCGTGGCCAGAGCGGTGACCATCAGCATGAAGTAGTCCTCGGGGGTGTGCGGTGGGAGGCCGGCGACGGCCTGCTGAACAAGGGCGGATCCGGCCATCGCGGCCAGGGCGGTCTCGACCGCCACCGGGTCCCGGTGGGCGACCTCCCGCTCCTGTTCGGCCACCGTCGCGCCGAGGGCGACGGTGGCCATGGCCGAGCTGAGCGCGGTGGCGGCGGCCGGGTCGTAGCCCCGCCGGCCGAGGGCCACGATCTGCTGCTCCAGCAGTCGTACGCCGGAGCGCCCGCGCGGGAACAGGCCCAGGAAGTACTGCGCCGTACCAGGATTGGCCAGGGTGAACTCCCGAAGTCGGGCGGCGAAGCCGACCAACTGCTCGACGGTGGAGTGACCTGGGTCGTCGGTCAGCACGAGCCCGTCGAGGACGGCCTCGCCGACCAAGGTCTCCAGTGCCGCCCGGCTGGGCACGCGCCGGTAGACCGCCGCGGTCGTCACACCGAGCGCGGTCGCGACCGCCTGCACCGTCACGTCCGCCAGGCCGATTCGCACCCCGGCTTCGACCAGGTCCTCAGCCGTGAACGTGGCCGTACGCCCACCCGTTCGCATAGGTTAGCCTCCCCTTAGTTACGGGGCCTAACTTAGAGCGGCCGACGGCGGAGCGCAAGGGGTCAGACCGGCACGATGATCGGCGTACCGGCGATGGGGTCGGCGATGATGGTGCAGGGCAGCCCGAACACCTTCTCGACGAGTTCCGCGGTCACCACGTCGGCGGGCGCGCCCTCGGCCACGATCGAGCCGTCCAGCATGGCGATGACGTGGTCGCAGAACCGGCAGGCGAGGTTGAGATCGTGCAGCACGACCACGATCGTCTTGCCGGACTCGGCGTTCAGCGTACGCAGCAGCCGCAGCAGCTCGACCTGGTGATTGATGTCCAGGTACGTGGTCGGCTCGTCGAGCAGCAGCAGATCGGTGTCCTGCGCCAGTGCCATCGCGACCCAGACCCGCTGCCGCTGGCCGCCGGACAGCTGCCGCAGCGGACGGTCCATCAGGTCGGCCGTCCCGGTCGCGGCCAGCGCTTGGGCCACCGCGTCGTGATCGGTCCCCGTCCAGCGGCGGAACCAGCCCTGATGCGGATACCGCCCCCGGGAGACGAGGTCGGCCACGGTGATGCCGTCGGGCGCGACCGGCGTCTGCGGCAGCAGGCCGAGCACCTTGGCGACGTCCAATGTGCTCAGTTCGGCCACGGAGCGGCCGTCGAGGTAGACCGCCCCGTTCTGCGGCTTGAGCAACCGGGCGAGCCCGCGCAGCAACGTCGACTTGCCGCACGCGTTCGCGCCGACGATCGCGGTGACCTTCCCGTCGAGCACCGTCACGTCCAGGTCGCTCACCACGGTCCGGTTGTCGTACCCCAGCGAGAGGCCTTCGGCCCGCAGTCGGGTCATCCGCCCACTCCTTGTCGGTTCGTCGTGGCCAGCAGCCACAGCAGGTAGGGGGCGCCGACCGCGCCGGTGACGACACCGGTCGGCAGCGGCGTGGGCAGCACGTGCTCGGCGATGAGATCGGCGCTGAGCAGCAGGGTCGCGCCGACCAGGGCGGCGGCCACGATGCCGCCGGTGGCCGGGCCCAGCAGCCGGTTCGCGATCGGTCCCGCGACGAGGGCGACGAAGACGATCGGACCGGCGGCGGCGACGGCGAACGCCACGAGGATCACCGTCGTCGCGAGCAGCGCCGCGCGGCTTGCTTCGGCGCGTACGCCGAGACCCCGGGCGGCGTCGTCGCCGAGTTCGAGTACGCGCGACTGCCGCTGCAGGAGCATGGCCAGCGGCAGCAGCACCACGAGGCAGCCGAGCAGCAGGCGCAGTTCGGCCGGACCGGCCTGGCCGACCGAGCCGGTCAGCCAGTGCATCGCCTGCCGGGCCTCGAACAGCTGCGCTCGCGTCAGGAAGTAGCCGATCAGCCCCTCGAAGAACGCCGCCACCCCGATGCCGATGAGGATGTAGCGGTAGCCGCTGACCCCGTCGCGCCAGGCCAGGACGTACATCAGCAGAGCCGTCGCGGTCGCCCCGCCGAGCGCCAGCCCGGCGATGCCGAGCCCGTTGACCCCGAACACGATGATCCCGCTGACGGCGGCCAGGCTCGCGCCGGACGAGACGCCGACGAAGTCGGGTGAGGCGAGCGGATTGCGCAGCACGTGCTGGAAGATCGTCCCGGCGGCGCCGAGTGCCAGGCCCACGGCCAACGCCGTGGTGGCCGTCGGCAACCGCAGATCGAGGACGATGAAGTCGACGCCGGGATCGTCGGTGATGCCCAGGACCGAGCCGACGACCTCCGCCGCGGTGAGCCGGAAACTGCCCACCATCATGGTGAGCACGAACAGGGCGACGGCCAGGACGGCGAGCGTACTGGTCACGACGACCGCGCGGACGGACCGCCGGCGGCGCACCATGCGTACGGCGTGGTGGGCCGTCATCAGCTGAGTCATCGGCTCACACCTCCGACAGCCGGCCGTAGCGCACGATCGCGATGAACACGGGTGCGCCGAGGACGCCGAGGACCACGCCGACCTGCAGCTCGCCCGGGGCGGCCAGGACCCGGCCGAGCACGTCCGCCAGCAGCAGCAGGATCGGGGACAGCAGCATCGCGTACGGGATGATCCAGCGGTAGTCCGGCCCGCAGAGGAAGCGGGCGAGATGGGGGACCACCAGCCCGATGAAGACGATCGGGCCGCACGCGGCGGTGGCCGCGCCCGCGAGCACCGCGACGATGCCGAAGGCGGCCGCGCGGGTCAGCGGGACCCGCTGGCCGAGCCCGCGCGCGAGGTCGTCGCCGAGCGCGAGTCCCTTGAGGACGCGTCCCATGGCCAGCGCCGCGATCAGCCCGGCCAGCAGGAACGGCGCGACGCCGGTCAGGATCGGGGTGTACCGCCCGGCGAGCGAGCCGACCTGCCAGAAGCGCAGCTCGTTCAGGGCGTCCACGTTGGTCATCACGACGCCGGTCGTGACCGAGCCGAGGCACGCGGTGACCGCCGCCCCGGCGAGCGCCAGCTTCACCGGGGTCGCACCCTCGCGGCCGAACGACGCGATCGTGTACACGAGCAAGGTCGCCGCGATGGCGCCGGCGAACGCGAACCACACGTAGACGCCGACTCCGCGGACACCGAGGACGGTGATCGCGAAGACCACCAGGACGGCCGCGCCGGAGTTGATGCCCATGATGCCGGCGTCGGCGAGCGGATTGCGGGTGACGCCCTGGAGGACGGCTCCGGCGACGCCGAGCGCCGCGCCGACCAGGATGCCCAGCAGCGTCCGGGGTACGCGCATCTGCAGCGTGATGGTGGTGTTGATGGCGTCGTCGTGGCCGAGCCCGCCCAGCGCGCGTACCACTTCGGAGAAGCCGATGTCGCGCGAGCCTTGCGTGACGCTGAGGAACGCGACGAGCGCGAGGGCGATCCCCAGCAGGGCGAGCCCCGGCCCGAGGGCGAGGGCTCGCCGTGCTGATCGTTCAGGACTGTTCATGGGAGGCGGGTCAGTCGCCGATGTTCGGGTCGGCGACCTTGATCGCCTCGGTGAGCTTGTCCAGCTCGGTGGCGAAGTGGCCGAAGGTGTGCAGCCAGAACCCGGGCCAGGAGACCACCGCGCCGGCCTTGGCCGCCTTGACGCTGAACCAGGTCGGCTGCTTCTTGCCCCACTCGGCGTTGATGGTCGGGGTGTACGAGCGGCCGTCCCACAGGATCAGGTCGGGCTGGTAGGTGTCGGCGTTCTCCCAGCTCAGCGTCTGCCAGTAGGGGAAGTCGACGTCGGGCTTGGCGGGGTTGATCACCTTCAGGCCCCAGCTCTGGAAGTCCAGCAGCTCCGGCGCGTACTCCGGGTTGGCGATGTAGACCTCGTCCTCGTACGGCGACATGGCGGCGACGGTCAGGCCCGGCTTGCTCGCGACGGCGGCCTTGAAACGCTCGACCGCCTCCTGGAACCGCTTCTTGTTCGCGGCGATCGCGTCGTTCTGGACGTCGGCGCCGAGGCTCGCCGCCAGCTTCTCGTAGCCCTCGGCGAGTTCCACGATGGACTTGCCCTGGGACACCCCGACGACCGGGGCGAGTTCGGCGAGCTTCTTGCTCTTGGCGTCGACGCCTTCCTCCAGGCCGCTGTGCGCCTTCTCGGCCGGCCACCAGTCGGCGACGATGAGGTCCGGCCGCAACGACGCGGCCTTCTCGACGTCGATCTTGCCCCATTCCTCGCCCAGGACGGTGATGCCGGTGAGGTCGAGGTCCTTCAGATTGGGGTCGGTCTTGACCGACTCGTCGGCGTAGACGCCGACCGGCTTGATGCCGAACGACATCAGCGCGGCCGCCTCGCCCGCGTGCGCGATGATCCGCTGCGGCCGCCTTTCGGCCTGGACGACGGTGCCCGATCCGTCGGTGAACGACCACGGGCCGGACGAGGGGGAGGAGGTGCTCGACGGCTCGTTGCCGCCGCAGCCGGCCAGCGCGAGGCTCAGCGCGACCACGGCGAGAACCGGACGTACTCCGCGCATGGCGGTGGTTCCAATCTCGCGAGGGTGGGTGCTGTGATCAAGTTAGGTTAGGCTACCCAAATCCGCAAGTCGGCCGTCCGGCTCGTCAGCCCGCTTCGCTGGTCAGGTACGCGTACAGGTGGCGGTGGCGCGAATCGTCGTCGCGCAGCGGGCAGCTGCTGCAGAACCGGTCCTCCTTCGGATCGCCCTCGGCGAGGACGCTGCGATAGGACAGGCAGCACGTTCCGCGTACCTGGAACCAGTGATCCCCGGCCGGATGCTCGACTGGGAACGGGCGCGGCCGGGTCAACCGGACCGGCGCATGCTCGGCGAGCGCGCCGACCAGGCGTTGGGCGTACGCCCACACCGCGTACGGGTCGTGCCGGGCGAGCCGGCCGATCCAGAGTGCGACCGACGACACCTCGTCGGCCGCCCCGCCCCACAACCCCGGTACGCCGAACGGCGCCCGTGCGCGTACGGCGAGGAACAGCGGAGTGAGCGTCGCGGCCGTCCGCTTGGCCCACCACTCGACGAGGTCGCCGTCGTCGTTGAGCACATGGCTGTGCTCGTCGCCGGCCGCCGGATCGCCGGGGAGCACCGCCATCGCCGAGCTCAGGACCGCTGAGCGGGCGAAGTCGCCGGCCTCGTCCAGGCGTACAACCAGGTTCGAGGCCGATGGATCGGGACACCGGCGCTCGAGCACGAGGGCGGCCACCGCGGGCTGGACCACCCCGCGGGCCAGTGCCCCGCCGAGCAGGCTGCCCGCGACGGCCCGGTGCCCGTGCAGGCCCTGGAGGATCGCCAGCCAGGCGTCGAGCCGCGATTCGTCCACGTTGGACCAGTCGGTCCGCTCGTCCACGGCTGTTTCGGCGGCCCCGGCCGCTGCGGTGGGTTCGAGGCCGGTTGCGGCGGGGGCGGGCCCGTCTGTCGCGGTGCCGAGGGCGGGCGCGTCTGTCGCGGCGGTGCCGAGGCTGGTCGAGGGGGCGACGTCGAAGCCGGCGAAAGCGTCGAGCCGCGCCAAGCGGGCCGCTGTGGCGGCGAGTGGCGTCGCGGGACCGTGCACGACATAAGGGTAGGCTAAGCTAAACGTCGCGCGCCAGAGGATCATCCAGTCCGCCACCAATCGGTCCCGCAGCGGATCGGTGTCGAGGCCGCAAACCGTTGCCCCCGAGGCGAATCGCCGGCGCTGCCGCAACAATCCCGAGTGGAAATGCCCGCGAGTTGTGGGCCGGACGAGCGAGCAGGTTGTCTAGACCGCTAGACTCCTAGGCTCAGGCCCAGTCCGTCAAGATGGAGTCCCATGCGAGCCGCTACACCCGCGTACCTCGTGATCGAGCAGGAGCTGCGCCGGATCATCCGGGACGCGCAGCCGGACGACGCCCTGCCGTCCGACGCCGAGTTGTGCGAACGTTTCGGGGTCAGCCGGATGACCGCCCGGCAGGCGGTCCAGCGGCTGGCCGCCGAGGGACTGCTCTACCGGGTCTCCGGCCGGGGCACGTTCGTCGCGCAGGACCCCGTCCGCCGGCGGATGAACCGCCTGTTGTCGTTCACCGAGGAGATGGCCCGCCGCGGGCTGACCGCCCGGTCGGAGATCATCGACTCCGGCGTCCGGGCCGCGCTCGACGGGGAGAGCCGCGCCCTGCGACTGCCGGCCAAGGCGCAGGTGGCGACGCTGCGCCGGATCCGCTTCGCCGACGACGTCCCGATGGCCGTGGAGGACGTGCGGCTGCCCGCCGTCTGCGCCGCTGTGCTGTCCGCCGACCTGGCGACGACCTCGTTGTTCACCGCGCTCGAAGGGCTCGGCCGGGTGCCGACGCGGGCGCTCGGCACGCTGACCGCCGCGCCCGCCGGGACGACCGAGGCCAAGCAGCTCGACGTCGCCGTGGGCGCGCCGCTGCTGGTCGAGCAGCGCACCATTTTGGACCAGCACGGCACGCCGGTCGAGTTCACCGAGTCGCGCTACGTCGGCGACCGCTACCGCTTCGACATCGAGCTGCTGCGTCAGGACTGAACGAGCGCGACCGCCGGATTCGCGACCATCACTTGCTCCACAAAGGAATTCCCCAGTCGCGCGGCGAGGCGCGGCAGGAACTGCTCACCCAGCACCGCCATGCCCGGGCCGCCGCCGTAGGCGCGCAGCATGCCCCGCCGTCCGACGTCGGTGCCCAGCAGCAGCCGATCGCCGTGCCCGGTCGCGGCCACCGCCTCGATCAGGTCCAGCAGTGCCGACTCCGGCCGGTACTCGACCCGCCCGACCGTGTCATAGAGCAGCCAGGCTCCGCGCGCGGCCAGGTCCGCGTGCAACTCCGGATCGGGATTCCGATCCAGATGAGCCAGGAGTACGCGAGAAGCCGGAACCCCGCTCGCGGCGAGCCGATCCAGGATCGCGTACGCCATGGTGCCGATCTCGCAGTGCACCGCGACCGGCACGCCCGCCCGCGTCGCCGCCTGCCCACCCGCCTCCAGCCGGCGCGCTTCGGCCGGGCTGATCCGCGTGCTCGTGGGCGTCGACTCGGCCCAACCGGTCTGCCGGGACCGTCCCCAGCACGGTCTGCACGCCCCCGCTCATCCCGCTCCTCTCTCTCCCTCCCGATCTAGCTGTCTAGACACTATTAGCCGGATCTGTCGGGTGCGGATCACGGTTGTGCATGCCTCCCCGGGGGCCGGAGGTATGCACAACCGTGATCCGCAGGTAGTTGGTTAGGAGAGGGCGAACTTCTGTGCGCCGCTGCCGTTGCAGTCCCAGATCTGCAACCGGGTCC
>NZ_JBFBAZ010000218.1:0-9011 GCF_040682475.1 Hamadaea sp. NPDC051192 | reverse complement strand
GGCGCCGGGGGGGGTGGGGCAGGGGCGCCGGGGGGTGGGGCGGGCGCGCCGGAGGGGGCGGGCGCGCCGGGGTGTGGGCGCGCCGGAGGTGAGCCAGCGGGCCGCCTATGATCTGCCGATGCAGGAGTTCATCGCCGGCCTACCCAAGGCCGAGCTGCACGTGCACCATGTCGGATCCGCGTCGCCGCAGACCGTGGCGGCGCTGGCCGCCCGGCACGAGGGCACCTCACCGGTGCCGGCCGACGCCGACAAGCTCGCCGAGTACTTCACCTTCACCGACTTCGCCCACTTCGTCCAGGTGTACCTGAGCGTCGTCGACCTGATCCGCGACGCCGAGGACGTGCGTACGCTCACCGCGGGGATCGCCGCTGACCTGGCCGGCCAGAACGTCCGGTACGCCGAGCTGACCGTGACCCCGTGGTCGAGCGTCCGGCGGGGGATTCCGGCCGAGGCGTTCTGCGAGGCGATCGAGGACGTGCGGGTGACCGCCGCCCACGAACTCGGCCTCCAGTTGCGGTGGGTCTTCGACATCCCGGGTGAGGCCGGGCTGGAGGCGGCCGAGAACACGCTGCGGATCGCGCTCGATCAGCGGCCGGACGGGCTGATCAGCTTCGGCCTGGGCGGACCGGAGATCGGCGTACCCCGGCCGCAGTTCAAGCCGTACTTCGACGCCGCCCGGGCGGCCGGACTCCACTCAGTGCCGCACGCCGGGGAGACCAGCGACGCGCAGAGCATGTGGGACGCCATCCACGAGCTGGGCGCCGAGCGGATCGGTCACGGCATCCGCGCGGTGCAGGATCCGGAGCTGGTGGCGTACCTGGCCGAGCACGGGATTCCGCTGGAGGTCTGCCCGACGTCGAACGTCTGCACCCGGGCGGTCGCCTCGCTGGCGGAGCACCCGCTGCCGCAGCTCGTCGCGGCCGGTGTTCAACTGAGCATCAACACCGACGACCCGCCGATGTTCTCCACCTGGCTCGACAAGGAGTACGCCGTCGCCGCCGAACTGCTCGGCCTCGACGAGCGCGGCGTCGCCGACCTGGCGCGCGCGGCGGTACGCCAGTCGTTCGCGTCGGAGGCGGACAAGTCCGCGCTGCTCGCCGAGATCGAGGCGTACTCACACGCCGTGTAGGCGGCGCACCTTCTGCCAGATCTTGGCGTCGAGCGTCCCGGCCCGGTCCTGGAAGCCGCCCAGCGGCACCCGGATCGGGCCGGTCAGGTCCAGCCAGCTGTTGTGGTCGGCGCCCGGATCCCAGGTACGCGTCGGGATGACGACGTGATCGTTGCGGTCGGACTGGTCCTGGCTGGTGATCTTCAGGACCTCACGGTCCCGCGAGCCGCCCCGCAGGATCAGGCACGGGCGTACCTTGTGGCCGGTGCCGTCCTCATAGGGCACGTCGGCCCACCAGATCTCGCCGGGTTGCGGCCCGGTGCCCGGGGTGGTGCTTCGCTTGGGCGGCGCGGGTTTCGGGCCGGTCTTCGGCCCGCGTGCCGGCCGGGTGGGCTTACGGGCCGGCTTCCTCGTGCGCGTGACGATGACGACGACGGCGACGAGCGCGAGGGCGACGGCCAGCAGGACCCACCAGATCATGGCCAGACTGTATGTCACGCCTGGACGGTCAGCTGTCCCAGGAGTTGGCTGGTGACCTCGCGGCACACCTTCTCCCCGTACGCCTGGCCGTAGCCGAGCGGGTAGCGGGTCAGGATCGCGAGCACGATGTGGTCGCCGGTGCCGGTGGAGGTCCACTCGGCCAGGCAGTTCAGGTTCCAGAGGCCGGTGTTGGCGTGGTCGGTCCAGCCGTTCTTCACCGCCGGGTCGGCCTGCGGATCGGTCTCGGCCAGCGCCTGGGCGATGCCGAAGGCGTTGTCGTCGTCGACGTTGCGCATCAGGTCGTCGACGAGCCATCGCACCAGCTCGGACGTCTCGGCCCGGGTCAGGATCTCGCGCATCATCCGGGTGGCGTCGAGCGCGGTGATCTGCGTCTTCGACCACCAGGACTCGGTGATCGCGGTGCCGGTGAGCCCGCATTCGTCGATCGCCCGCTGGATCACCTGGTCGCCGCCCCGGCGCAGGTACAGCGTCTGGGCGGCGGCGTTGTCGGACTTCTTGATCATCTTCGTGATCAGCGCGTTGTCGGCGTCACTGAGCGGCTGCCCGGACGCTTCGAGCCCGGCGAGGTAGTCGGCGCCGATCCACGCCTTGATCATCGACTCGGTGTTGTTCGTCTGCTTCGCCGCGTCGGCCGATCCATAGGTCGCGCCGGTCGTCAGGTTCACCCACTGCCAGGCGTACCAGGTGTCCTCGTCGGTCTGTACGCGTACGACCGGGGTCACGGTCTTCTCGGCGGCGGACGCGGACGTGGACCCGGCGGCCGCGGAGGAAGAGGTCGTGGCGGGGGCCGGAGACGGGGCGGCGGCGTTACCGCCGGACTGGGTGGTGAAGATGCCGACGCCGCCGACCGCGGAGGCGGCGATGCCGCCGGCGAGGATGCCCATCAGACGCCGACGGCTCAGCTGGGGGCGATGAGTCGTGTCCTCCATGTCATCGACCTTGACTCAGCAAGCTGTGAGCAACCTGTCAGCTGCGCTTCCGGGTGGCGCACCTCACTGCTCGCGGGCCGGCGGCGGCGACGCGGCCGGGGAGTCCGCGGGGCTGGCCCGGGGGCCGGGACAGCGTGGCGATAGCATGACCCAGGCCGGAATGTCCGCCTCTGGCCACCATCCGAAACTACTCGAGGAGCACATCGTGAGCGCAGCGCCCGCACCCGTCGCAGGCCCCAGCGGAGACGCCGTCGTCACCGTGGCCGCCGGGACGACGGCCGCCGCCGCGGTGGCCGCCGCCGGACTGCCGGTCCACGGCCCGAAGGCGATCGTCGTCGTCCGGGACGCCGAGGGCACCCTGCGGGACCTCGACTGGACCCCGGCCACCGACGTCGAGGTGCAGGCGGTCCCGATCGACTCGCCGGACGGCCTGAACGTGCTGCGGCACTCGACCGCGCACGTCGTCGCGCAGGCGGTCCAGGACGTGTTCCCCGAGGCCAAGCTCGGCATCGGCCCGCCCATCGAGAACGGCTTCTACTACGACTTCCAGGTGCCCAAGCCGTTCCACCCGGAGGACCTGGCCAAGATCGAGGCCCGCGCGCAGGAGATCATCAAGCAGGGCCAGACCTTCAAGCGCCGCCGGTTCGACTCGCTGGAGCAGGCCAAGTCCGAGCTGAAGGACGAGCCGTTCAAGCTGGAGCTCGTGGACGTCAAGGGCGATGTCGACCCCGACGTCATGGAGGTCGGCGGCGGCGAGCTGACGATCTACGAGAACTTCGACCCCAAGTCGGGCGACCGCTGCTGGGGCGACCTGTGCCGAGGTCCGCACCTGCCCAGCACCCGGCTGATCGCGGCGTTCAAGATCATGCGCAGTGCGGCGGCGTACTGGCGGGGCGACGAGAAGAACCCGCAGCTGCAGCGGATCTACGGCACCGCTTGGCCGACTCGGGACGCCCTCAAGGCGTACCTGTCCTTCTTGGAGGAGGCGGCTAAGCGCGACCATCGCAAGATCGGCGCGGATCTGGACCTGTTCTCCTTCCCGGACGAGATCGGGTCGGGTCTGGCGGTGTTCCACCCGAAGGGCGGCATCATCCGCCGGGAGATGGAGGCCTACTCGCGGCAGCGCCACGAGGAGGCCGGCTACGAGTTCGTGAACACGCCGCACATCACCAAGGCGCAGCTGTTCGAGACCTCCGGCCACCTGCCCTACTACGCCGACACGATGTTCCCCCCGATGCAGCTCGAAGGCGCCGAGTACTACCTCAAGGCCATGAACTGCCCGATGCACAACCTGATCTTCTCGGCGCGCGGCCGGTCCTACCGGGAGCTGCCGCTGCGCTTCTTCGAGTTCGGCACGGTGTACCGCTACGAGAAGTCCGGCGTGGTGCACGGCCTGACCCGGGTACGCGGCCTGACCCAGGACGACTCGCACATCTACTGCACCAAGGAGCAGATGCCGGGTGAGTTGACAGCGTTGCTGGACTTCGTCCTCAACCTGTTGCGCGACTACGGTCTGGACGACTTCTACCTGGAACTGTCCACTCGCGACGACTCGCCGAAGTTCATCGGCGCGGACGAGGACTGGGCCGAGGCCACGGCGGCGCTGGAGACGGCGGCGCGCAGCTCCGGCCTGGAGCTGGTGCCGGACCCGGGCGGCGCGGCGTTCTACGGCCCGAAGATCAGCGTGCAGGCGCGGGACGCCATCGGGCGTACCTGGCAGATGTCGACGATCCAGGTCGACTTCAACCAGCCGGCCCGATTCGGGCTGGAGTACCAGGCCGCCGACGGCACCCGCCAGCGCCCGGTCATGATCCACCGCGCGCTGTTCGGCTCGATCGAGCGCTTCTTCGGCGTGCTCACCGAGCACTACGCGGGCGCCTTCCCGGCCTGGCTCGCCCCGATCCAGGTGATCGGCATCCCGATCCGGACTGACCGCACTCCTGGCGGCTCGGCCGAGAGCCTCCCCGGCGACGCCGGCGACGGCCCCGACCACGTCGCGTACCTGCACGACTTCGTGACCAAGCTGAAGGCGCGCGGGCTGCGGGCCGAGGTCGACGCGTCGGACGACCGGATGCAGAAGAAGATCCGCAACGCGCAGGGGCAGAAGATCCCGTTCATGGTGATCGCGGGGGACCAGGACGTCGCCGACGGCACCGTCTCGTTCCGCTACCGCGACGGGTCGCAGCGGAACGGCGTCCCGATCGCGGACGCCGTGCTGCACGTCGAGGAGTTCGTCCGGTCCCGGGCCAACACGGCCCCGACCGCCGCTCCCGCCGACGCGGAATCGGTTGACTAGCTCCCCGCGGATATGTGATCTTGGCCCGATGGAAGACGTTCGACTGGGAGTAATCGGCTTCGGCCTGCGGCGGAGTCTCGCGACGGCCGGCCATCACCCGGGCTCCGGCTCCCGGGTGGTGGCGGTCGCGGACACCGACCCCGCGGCCCTGGCGACGGCGGCGTCGATGATCGAGGGCGTCGAGACCGTCGCGGACTACCGGACGCTGCTCGACCGTCCCGACATCGACGGCATCGTCGTCATGACCCCCGACCACACGCACCTGCGCGTGGCCACCGACGTGCTCGAGGCGGGCAAGGCCGCGTACGTGGAGAAGCCGCTCGGCATCACCGTCGAGGAGTGCGACGCCATCCTCGCGACGGCCCATCGCACGGGCACCCGGCTCTACGTCGGCCACAACATGCGGCACATGGGCGTGGTCAGGCTGATGCGCGACATCATCGCCCGCGGTGAGATCGGCTCCGTCCAGACCATATGGGTACGCCATTTCGTCGGCCACGGCGGCGATTTCTACTTCAAGGACTGGCACGCCCAGCGGGCGAACACCACCTCCCTGCTGCTCCAGAAGGCCGCCCACGACATCGACGTCCTGCACTGGCTCGCCAACGGGTACGCGCAGCGCGTGAGCGCCTTCGGCGACCTGCGCGTCTACAACCGGGTGACCGACCGGCTGGCGCCGGGCGAGCCCAAGCACGACGACTGGTACGCCCCGGAGAAGCACTGGCCGCCGCTGGCCCAGTCCGGCCTGCACCACGAGATCGACGTCGAGGACGTGTCCGTGCTGAACATGGTGCTGGACAACGGGATCGTCGCGGCGTACCAGCAGTGCCACTTCACGCCGGACTACTGGCGCAACTACACCGTCATCGGCGACGCCGGGCGGCTGGAGAACTTCGGCGACGGCCCCGGCGGCGTGGTGAAGGTGTGGAACCAGCGCCGTTCCGGCTACCGGGAGGACGCCGACACCGTCTACGAGATCCCCGGCGCGACCCAGTTGCACGGTGGGGCGGACCCGCTCATCATGGCGGAGTTCTGCCGGTTCGTGCGGGACGGCGGGGCGACCGACACATCTCCGGTCGCGGCCCGGATGAGCGTCGCGGCGGGGGTGTCGGCCACGGTGTCGCTGCGGGCGGGCGGCGTACCGCAGGACGTGCCGGCGCTCGACCCGGAGCTGGCGGCGTACTACGCCAACGCCCAGGTTCGCTGAGCTTATAGGCTGTCCACGTGGAACAGATCGGGGAGCCGGACGGGCTCGAACGGCTGTGGACCCCCTGGCGGATGGCGTACGTGCAGAGCGGGGACTCGTCGGCTGAACCGGTGGGCTGCCCGTTCTGCGTCGCGCCCGCCGACGACACGCACGGCCTCGTGGTGGCGCGCGGCGAGCGGGTGTACGCCGTCCTCAACCGGTTCCCGTACAACCCCGGGCATCTGCTGATCTGTCCCTACCGGCACGTCGCCGACTACACCGACATCGACGCGGCGGAGACCGCCGAGCTGGCGGCCTTCACCCAGACGGCGATGCGAGTGATCCGCGAGGTGTCCGCGCCGCACGGCTTCAACCTGGGCATCAACCAAGGCGGCGTGGCGGGGGCGGGCATCGCCGGACACCTGCACCAGCACATCGTGCCGCGCTGGGGCGGCGACGCGAACTTCATGCCCGTCATCGGGCGGACCAAGCCCCTGCCTCAGCTGCTGACCGAGACCCGGGACCTGCTGTCGGCCGCCTGGCCGCCGCCGACTCCGGGCGGCGGTCCGGCCGGAGCCGCGGCCTGAGTGTCACACCCGGCGGGTATGCAGGTGACGTGATTGGGAAACTGAGCGAAATCGTCCTGGACACCCCCGACGTCGTCGGACTGTCCGCCTTCTACCGGGATCTGGCCGGCTTCGAGGTGATCAACACCGACGACGACTGGATCACCACGCAGACCCCCGAAGGCTGGAAGGTCGCCTTCCAGCTCGCGCCGGACCTGGTCGCGCCGCGGTGGCCCGACCCGGCGTACCCCCAGCAGATGCACCTGGACCTCGTCGTCGCGGACCTTCCGGCGGGGATCGAGCGCGCGGAGAAGCTCGGCGCGACGCGGCTGCCCGGCGGCGGCGAGACCTTCAGCGTCTTCGCCGACCCCAGCGGGCACCCGTTCTGCCTGTGCCAGCGCGACGGCGTGGACGGCGTCGGCCTGGCCGACCTCATGATCGACTCCCCGGACGGGGCGGCGCTGGCCCGCTTCTACGCCGAGCTGCTGGGGATGAAGACCACCTACGAGGGTCCCGAAGGGGCCATGATCTCGGCCGAGGACCAGCCCGCCGTCTGCTTCCAGAACGTGGGCGTCTACACCGCGCCGCGCTGGCCTGATCCGGCGTACCCGCAGCAGTATCACCTCGACGTGACGGTGGCCGACGCCGAGGAGGGCGAGCGGCAGGTGCTGGCGCTGGGCGCGACCAGGCTACCGGGTGGAGGCCAGGATTTCCGGGTCTTCGCCGACCCGGTGGGGCACCCGTTCTGTCTGGTCTGGTGAGGCGGCCGACCGGCCGGTCTTCCTCGCCCGTTCGTCGGTGATCATGCAGGTGATCGCAGGTCAGCCAGCGTGCACGGTTAGTCGAGTTTGTCGATAGGGTGGCGACGCGGGGCACCGGCACCGCACGATTCTCCTAAGGACGTGATTCGCCTTCGCGATCCGCGCCTTACGGGGGGTTCACAATGTCGGTGTCACGCCGCACCATGCTCGCTGGCGGAACAGTGGCCGCCGGTGTCACGGCCGTCGCCGCGACGGCCGGCCGCCGGGCGCTAAGCCCACACAGGTTGCCGCTCGACGGCGGGTACGCCCCCGCCGGCAACTCCCTCGACTGGAGTAATCGGGGCTCGATCCGCTGTTTCTGGCACGTCGAGACGGAGGCCCCGCTCGTCGCGCTGACCTTCGACGACGGGCCGATGCCCGAGTGGACGCCGCAGGTGCTCGACACCCTCGGCAAACTCGACGCTCCGGCCACGTTCTTCCTGGTCGGCAAGCATCTGCGGGATCACGCCGGCGTCGTCGGACCCGGCGGCTACGACGGTCATGACATCGGCAACCACACCTGGTCGCACGCCGACCTCGCCCAGTTGGACGCGGACGGCGTACTGCGGGAGTTGCAGGCGGCGCACGACGAGATCGTGCTGCGCCTCGGCCGGGAGCCGCGGCTGATGCGCCCGCCGTGGGGCCACGTCGGCGGGACGACGCTCATCGCGGCCGACCACTTCGGCTACGACATCGCGATGTGGAGCCAGCCCGTGCCGGAGAAGCAGTACGCCGGCGACCCGGACGGGTTCGTCCAGCGAGTCGTGGCCGACGCCCGCCCGGGATCGATCATCCTGGCCCACGACGTGGGCGCGAAGAGCCGCCTGCTCGTGGTGCGGAATCTGGCTGCCATCGTGCAGGGCTTGCGGGCCAAGGGATTGCGGCCGGTGACGCTGTCCGAGCTGCTCGCCTCGGCCCATGCCGTACGGGCGGACACTTCGTGAACCAGCCCCTGGGCGTCGGTCAAGCGGCCCGCCCGTCTCGGCGTCATCGGCCCGCCGCTGCTTTCAGCGTGATTCCGGCTCGCTGGCGTGATTCGGACCGACCGGTCGCGGGCGTGATCAGCGGAACACGTGGCGGGGTCGCGGACCCGGCCGGGGAAGCGGGAAGATGGTCACGTGAGACCGACCTTCGTCTTCGACGGTGACTGTGCCTTCTGCACCTTGTGCGCGAACTTCGTGAACCGGTGGATCCCGACGCCTGCCGAGGTCGTGCCATGGCAGCGAGCCGACCTCGCGGAGCTGGGCGTCTCCAAGCAGGCGGCCCAGCAGGCCGTGCAGTGGGTCGCCGAGGGCCGGGAGCCGCTGGCCGGACCGGAGGCGGTCGGAGCGCTGCTGCGGTCGAGCAACCTGTTCTGGAAGCCGTTCGGCTGGGTGCTCGCCCTGCCGCCGGTGCGGGCCGCCGCCTGGCCGCTCTACCGCCTGATCGCCCGCAACCGGCACCACATGCCGGGCGGCACCGCCGCGTGCGCGCTGCCCGTCGACCACCCCGCCGCGACGCCCGTCGCCCCCGCGCCGGTGCGCAAACTGGCTAACGACCTGATGCGTAATTCTTCATGATCAACGCTTGACAACATGAAGGGCCGCGCGGATACATGCAGATGTGTCGTCAACATGGGCCCGCGC
>NZ_JBFBAZ010000217.1:0-9296 GCF_040682475.1 Hamadaea sp. NPDC051192 | reverse complement strand
CGCGCGCCCCGTCCCGTCCGCGTTGATCATGGAGTTTGCACCCCTGACACGCCGTCGACACCACAGTTAACTCCATGATCAACGCGGACAGCGGCGGGCGGCGGGCGAGCGGGGCGAGCGGGGTTAGAGGAGGGTGGACCAGAAGGGGACGGGTTTCGGGGAGGACAGCGGCTCGGCTGTGCCGACGCCGAACTCTCGGTGGAAATAGTCCGCGAGGGTGTCGCCGTAGCGGACGACGTCGGTCTGCATGACGGACAGCACCGGCAGGTCGGCGAGGTCGAGCGCGGGGGCGTACCGGTGGCCGTGGACGGGCACGAGCACCGGGGCTTGGGCCAGCGCCCGGCGAGCCACGCCGATCGCCTTGTCCGTGCTGCTCGGTTTGATGCCCCAGCTGGTGAGCCAGAAGTCGTTCTCCTCGACGTCGAAGAGCACGCCTTCGATGGGGGCGGAGAGCGCCTCGCCGAGCAGGGCGGGGGAGCCGCGCCAGTCGGGCCAGTGCCGGTCGCCCCCCGGTACGCCGGCCGCCAGGAGCGTGCGGTGGTCGGGGTTGAACCGGAAGCCGAACCAGGTTTCGATAGTGCGGAATTCGTCCCCGGTCAGGCCGGGCCCGACCGGGGACGGAAGCGCGCGCAGGAGCTGGTGTGCCACTGCCTGGGTCAACGGCATGCCGCCAGGATATGCGGATCAGGTCCGCGACCGGGCGGAAGCGCGGGCCGACAGCAGGGCGGAGGCGGTCGCCAGCAGCAGGCAGGCGCCGGTCACCCAGCCCACGGTGGCCCAGTGCAGCTGGAGGCGTACGGGGGTTCGGGTCTCTTCGGCGAGCCCGTTCGCCATCCCGGCCAGTGCGGGGAGGACGACGGCCAGCCCGAGGAGGGCGCCGACGCCGACGACGAAGATCGTCTCGGTGGTCACCGTACGCCGGATCTGGCCTCGGCTGGCCCCGCTGCGGGCGAGGACGAGCCGCTCGGTTCGGCGGGCTTGGGCCGACATCGCCATCGTCGTCGCGACGGCGATCCCGGTGTAGCCGACCGACAGTCCGATGAGGACGAGTGCGAACAGCCACAACAGGCGCATATCCTCGGCGACCTCGCCGTCGGCGTACGTCCTGGCGTCGACGATCTTCGCGCCCGCCGCCGGGGAGCCCTTGGCGCCCATCGCGAACGCTGTCAGGGCGGACGGGTCGTGCGCCCGGACGACGTCCCGGGGCAGGACGAGGTCCGTCCCGGATTCCGCGACGGGGACCGGGAGGGTCTGGCCGTCCGCGAAGGTGACTTGCCGAGTGCTGGTCGCCTTGAAGGAAGCACGGCCGTACGCGTCGAACGCCGAGGAGTCGACGAACACCCGGGTGGTGAGGTCGCCGGAGCCACCGGTCGCGCGTACGGCGGCGTCGGTCAGCCCAGGGGTGTCGTCGGGCAGCGCGACGGAGATCCCGTGCAGCTCCTGAGCCTTGCCGGCCGGGTACGCCTCCCGCATCGTCGTCACCATGCTGCTGAGCAGCACGGCCAGTCCGACGGTGGCGATGATCGGCGCGGCGGTGGCCGCCGTACGCCGGGTGGCGGTCTGGATCTCGCCCCGCACCAGCATTCCCGTCGCACCCTGGAGGCGCAGCAGCGGCCAGGTGGCCAGGCGGGCCAGCGGCCCGAGCACCACCGGAGCCCAGGCGGTCGCCGCGACGATCGCGGCCATCGCCGTGAACAGGGCGTTGTCGACCCGGTGAGACGCGTCGGCGGAGGCGGTCAGCAGGGCCATCACCAGGGTCAGGGCCGTGGCCAGGGCCGCGCAGATCCAGCGGGCGAGGGTCATCGCGCGGCGTTCGACGGACGAGTCGAGCAGGGCCTCCATCGGGCGTACCCGGGCGGAGCGGCGGGCCGCCGACCAGGACCCGGCCAGCCCCACGAGCACTCCCACGACGACGGCTGACAGGATCGGCCCCGCCGTTGGGCGTACCACCAGGTCTGGATTCTCCAGCCCCGAACGGACCAGGAACCGGCCCAGCAGGGGTGCGGTGATCAGGCTGAGCAGCGCCCCCGTGGCCGCCGCCGCGACGCCGATCAGCAGCGCCTCGCCCACGATCAGCCGCCGGATCTGGCCGGGCGTGGCCCCGACGAGTCGCAGCAGGGCCAGTTCGCGGCGGCGATGCGCGGCCTGGAGCGCGAAGGTGCCCGCGACGACGAAGACGGTCACGAATCCGCCCAGCGTGGCCATGGCGATGAGCAGCTGGGTGCCGAGCCAGCGGATGCGCGAGTCGTGCTCGGGTTCGAGCACCTTGCGCGCGTCCCCGGTGACCACCGCGCCGCGCTCGCCCACCGTCCGCCCGATGTCCACAGTCGACGAACCCCACACGCCGAGCGCGACGACCCCCGGCGCGAGCTGCGCGGCCTGCTCGTCGCTCAGGTAATACCCCGGCCCGTCCACGGTGCCGACCACGGTCAGCTCGATCGGCCCGCGGCCGGTCAGCACCGGCACGCGTGTGCCCGGCCGCAAGCCCAGCCCGGCGTCCGCGACCAGCTCGCCGTCCGCGGGCGCGCTTCCCTCGATCAACTTGTACGCACCCAGCAGCGCACTGGACCAGTTGTGCCCGTCCGTCGCGTCCAGCGGCCGGTCGTCGACGACGGCTTGGGCGTAGAAGGCACGGTCGACGACGACCTGGGTGACCCCCGACTGGGTCGCGAGGTCGGCCCGGAGCTTCTCGGTCTCGGCCGCCGACCAGGGGCGCATCGCCCGGACGACGCCGTCGGCGTTCCCGGCGATGGGGGCGTGGACGACGGCCGGGGCGGCCGCGAACCGTTCGGGCGTGCGGGGCGCGGCCGACGCGTAGACGAGCAGCGAGGTGGCCAGCAGCGTCACGCCGAGCGCGAGTGCGGCGAAGGTTCCGGCGAAGCCGCTGATCCGGCCCCGGATGGTGGACAGCGCGATCATCGGGCACCCGCCTCGAGCCGGGTCATCCGGGTGGCGATCTGCTCGGCGTCGGCGCCGCCGAGTTCGCCGGCGACCCGCCCGTCGGCCAGGAAGATCACGCGGTCGGCGTACGCGGCCGCGACGGGATCGTGGGTGACCATGATGATCGTCTGCCCGTACGCGTCGACCGAGCGGCGGAGCAGTCCGAGCACCTCCCGGGAGGTGGTGGTGTCCAGGGCGCCGGTCGGTTCGTCGGCGAACAGCACGTCCGGGCGGGTGATCAGGGCGCGGGCGATCGCCACGCGCTGCTGCTGACCACCGGAGAGTTCGGCCGGCCGATGCTGGGCGCGGTCGGACAGCCCGACCTCGGTCAGGACCGCCAGGATCCGGTCGGCCTTGGGCCGGCGGCCCGCCAGCCGCAGGGGCAGTTCGACGTTCTGGGCCGCCGTCAGCGACGCGACCAGGTTGAACGCCTGGAACACGAAGCCGACCCGTTCGCGACGCAGCAGCGTACGCCGATGCTCGGAGAGCCCGGCCAGCTCCACCCCGGCGAGGGTCACCGAGCCCGAGGTGGGCTCGTCGAGCCCGGCGGCGCACTGCAACAACGTGGACTTGCCCGAGCCGGACGGCCCCATGATCGCGGTGAAGGTGCCCCGGTGGAAGTCCAGGTCGACGCCGGCCAGGGCGGTGACCTGCTGATAAGTCTTCTGGAGGTTCGCGAGACGAACTGTGGTGGACATGCCTTCGATTCCAGTCGGGATCGGCGGCGAGATCATTGCCACAGGTGCGACTTCCGGGGTAGTGCCAGCACTACCGCCGTCCGGGAGTGGATCTAGTTATCGTCGAGGCGTGCAGACCCGGACCGCCTGGCAGGCCATCGCGCAGCGGCCGCTGCGGTTCTTGACGTCGTCCTGGCCGTGGCGCTCGCTGGCGTACCTGGTGAGCGGGGTCGCCGTCGGCGTCGTCACCGGGCTGCTGATGATCGGGCTGGCCGCGGCCGGCGTGCTGTTGCTCATCGTCGTCGTCGGGATCGGCGTCCTCGTGGTGACGGCACTGGCCGGGATCTACGTCGCCCGGTTCGAGCGGTGGCGGCTGCGCCTGGTCGATCTCGACCGCGCTCCCGACCCGCACCGGCAGCCGTCCGCGCCCGGCCTCCGGGCCTGGCTGACGACCCGGTTGCGGGAGCAGGCGACCTGGCGGGAGTTCTCGTTCGTCGTCATCTGGCTCGGCGGGCTCTGGTTCGTCGACCTGGGCGTACTGGCCTTGACGTTGTGGCTGCCCTTCTACTTCATGAGCGTCCCGATCGCGGATCCGAACACCTGGCCCTGGATGATCATCGGGATCGCCATGCTGCTTCCGGCCCCGTACACGATCACCGCCTGGGCCGGCGCACGCGCCGCTCTGACCCGGGCGCTCCTCGCTCCCCGGGACGACGAGCTGGGCGTACGCCTGGAGGAGGTGACGCTGTCCCGGGCCCGGTTGGTCGACGCCTTCGAATCCGAGCGGCGTCGCATCGAACGGGACCTGCACGACGGCGCGCAGCAGCGTCTGGTGTCGCTCAGCATGAATCTCGGGCTGGCCCGGCTGGACGCCGCGCCGGGCTCCCCGGTGGAAACGCAGCTGGCCGCCGCCCAGGAGCAGGTCTCCCAGGTGCTGAGCGAACTCCGCGACCTCGTCCGCGGGGTGCATCCGCAGGTACTCGACGATCACGGGCTGGCCGCCGCGATCGACGAGATCGCCGACCGCTCGCCGATTCCGGTCACCGTCGACATCCGCCTGCCCGGCCGGGTCACCGGGGCGGTCGAGCTGACGGCGTACTTCGTGATCGCCGAGGCGCTCGCGAACATCGCCAAGCACTCCGGGGCGAGTCAGGCCACCGTGCGTGGCCGCCTCGAACCGGATCTCCTCGTCGTCCAGGTACGCGACAACGGCGTGGGCGGTGCGGATCCGGCCGGTGGGACCGGCCTGACCGGGCTGGCTGATCGGGTCGCGGTCGTGGACGGCCGCGTACGCCTGTCGAGCCCGTCCGGCGGCCCGACCCTGCTTCACGTGGAGATCCCATGCCACTCCGTGTAGTGCTCGCCGAGGACTCGCTGCTGTTGCGCGAGGGCCTGATCGGGCTGCTCGGCCGGTTCGGCCACGAGGTCGTCGACGCGGTGGGGGAGGCGGGCGCGATCGCCGCCGCCGTCCGCAGCGCCCAGCCGGACCTGCTGATCACCGACGTACGCATGCCGCCGGGCAACGCGGACGACGGGCTGAAGGCGGCCGTCGATCTGCGGCAGGAGCGCCCCGAGCTGCCCGTGCTCGTGCTGAGCCAGTACGTCGAGCAGTCCTACGCGGTGCGGCTGCTCGACTCGGGCGGTGGGTTGGCGGTCGGCTACCTGCTCAAGGACCGCGTCGGGGCGATCACCGACTTCGTGCAGGCCGTCGAACGGGTGGCCGCGGGCGGCACCGTCGTCGACCCCGAGGTCGTCCGCCAGCTGCTCCGCCGACGCCGGGATCCCCTCGAACGGCTCAGCGCCCGGGAACGCGAGGTGCTGGCGTTGATGGCGGAGGGCCGGTCGAACGCGGCCGTCGCTAAGCAGCTGTTCGTCACCGAGGCGGCCGTGAACAAACACGTACGCAGCATCTTCGCCAAGCTCGACCTGCCGCAGGACACCGAGGACCACCGGCGGGTGCTGGCCGTCCTCGCATACCTCCGCGCCTAGCTCTTACGCCTAGCCGATACGCAGCAGATCACGGTTACGCATGCCTCCCGCGACGGGTTCGGCCTGCGTAACCGTGATCTGCAAGGTAGAGCTGACGGTGAGGTCAGGCGGTGTAGCCGGGCATCGGGTACGCCGCGAGCAGGTCGCGTACCTCGCCCGCGATCCGGTCGAGGGCGGCGGTGTCCTCCTTGACGGCGGCCGTGACCGTCTGGTCCATCCACTCGGCGACCTGCGGCATCTGCGCCTCGGTGAGGCCCCGCGTGGTGAGCGCGGCGGTGCCGAGCCGGATGCCGGACGGGTCGAACGGGCGGCGGGTGTCGAACGGAACCCCGTTGAAGTTCAGCTCGATCCCGGCCGCGTCCAGCGCCTTGGCGGCCGGCTTGCCGGGGATGCCCTTGCTGGTCAGGTCGATGAGGATCAGGTGATTGTCGGTGCCGCCGGAGACCAGGTCGAAGCCACGCTCGTTGAGCGCCGCCGCCAGGGCCGACGCGTTCGCGACGATCTGGTGTGCGTACCCCTTGAAGGACGGCTGGGCCGCCTCGTGGAGGGCGACCGCGATGCCGGCGGTGGTGTGGTTGTGCGGGCCGCCCTGCAGGCCGGGGAAGACGGCCTTGTCCACGACGGTGGCGTGCTCGGCCTTGGCCATGATCATGGCGCCGCGCGGGCCGCGCAGGGTCTTGTGCGTGGTGGTGGTGACGACGTCGGCCAGGCCGATCGGCGACGGGTGCGCGCCGCCCGCGATCAGGCCGGCGATGTGCGCGATGTCGGCCATCAGGATCGCGCCGACCTCGGCGGCGATCTCGGCGAAGGCCGGGAAGTCGATCGTCCGCGGGATGGCGGTGCCGCCGGCGATGATCAGCTTCGGCCGCTCGGCCAGGGCCAGCTCCCGGACCTTGGACATGTCGACGCGACCGGTCTCCGGCTCGACGCCGTAGTGCACCGGGCGGAACCACTTGCCGGTGATCGACACGGGCGAGCCGTGCGTGAGGTGGCCGCCGTGCGCGAGCGACATGCTCATGACGGTGTCGCCCGGCTGCAGGAAGGCGAGGTAGATCGCGAGGTTGGCCGGGGAGCCGGAGTACGGCTGCACGTTGGCGTGCTCGGCGCCGAACACGGCCTTCGCGCGCTCGACGGCAAGGCTCTCGATCGGGTCGATGAGCTGCTGGCCCTCGTAGTACCGCTTGCCGGCGTAGCCCTCGGAGTACTTGTTCGTCAGCACCGTGCCGGTCGCCTCGAGGACGGCGCTGGAGACATAGTTCTCGGACGCGATCATGCGCAACTTGTCGTGCTGGCGCTGGGCTTCCTGCTCGATCAGGTCGGCGAGAGCGGGATCCTCGGCCGCGAGGTGGGAGATCTTCGGCTCGTGCATTGGGTCAACCTCCTGGCAGACGTAACCCGGCCCGCACCCAGGCGCACGGTGCGTGTGGCCGATCGGATCGCTCCCCGGTGGTTCTCCACCCGAAGTTCGGCGCCAGTCGCGACCTGTCGAAGTTTAGGCCACCTCGTCGGCGGCCTCCCCGGCGGTTCCCGTCGTGGTGTTGACACTTAACCGGTTCAGTGATGTGATGGCGCTCTCACGGACAACCCGACGCCTCAAGGAGTACGCCCATGCTCCGGCGCTTCTGCCTGCTGCTCGCGGCATGCCTCGCCGTCGTCCTGCCCGTCACCCCGGCGTACGCGTCGGACTCGGGTCATGTCACCCGTCAGGGGACTCAGCTGAAGCTGAACGGCAAGCCGTTCAAGTTCTACGGCAGCAACAACTACTACCTCATGTATCAGTCGCCGGCGATGGCCGACGACGTCTTCGCCGACGCCCAGGCCGCCGGGTTCACCGTGCTGCGTACCTGGGCGTGGCTGGACATCGGCAACGCCGACGGCAGCGACTCGGTCGCTGGCAAGGCCAACGGCGTCTACCTCCAGTACTGGGACCCGGTGGCGGGCGCGCCCGCGTACAACGACGGGCCGGACGGGCTGGAGCGTCTCGACTACGTCCTCTACCGGGCGCGGCAGAGCGGGATCAAGCTCGTCCTCGCGTTCACCAACAACTGGAGCGACTTCGGCGGCATGGACCAGTACGTCCGCTGGGCCGGGTTGTCGCACCACGACGACTTCTACACCGACGCCCGGATCAAGGGCTGGTACAAGGACTGGATCAGTCATCTGCTGAACCGGACCAACACCCTGACCGGGGTGAAGTACAAGGACGACCCGACCGTGATGACCTGGGAGCTGGCCAACGAGCCGCGGTGCCAGGGCTCCGGCGGGTACCCGACCTCGGACGCCTGCGGCATGCAGCACCCGGAGACCATCACCGCCTGGGCCGACGAGATGACCCGGCACGTGAAGTCGGTCGACCCCAAGCACCTGGTCAGCGTCGGCGAGGAGGGCTTCACCTGCGCCAACCTCGGCACCGACGACTGGACCACCAACTGCGGGCCGGGCACCGACAGCGCCGCGCTCACCGCGCTGCCCGCCGTCGACGTGATGTCCTTCCACCTCTACCCGGACGGCTGGGGCAAGACCGCGTCGTGGGGCACACAGTGGATCACCGACCACATCGCCACGGCCCGGCGCCTCGGCAAGGCGGTGATGCTCGGCGAGTTCGGCTACAAGGACAAGGCGACCCGCAACCCGGTCTATCGTGAGTGGACGGACGCGGTGCGGGCCGCCGGAGGCAACGGCTTCCTCTACTGGATCCTGTCCGGCTCGCAGGACGACGGGACGCTCTACCCCGACTACGACGGGTTCACCGTCTACTGCCCGAGCCCGGTCTGCGCGACGATCGCCAACGGCGGCGACGAGCTGGTCCACGGCCAGCGCAGCCGGCCGCCGGTCGCCGACCACGACACCGCCGTCACCGAGTTCGACACCCCGATCGGGCTGCACCCGCTGGCCAACGACGTGGCGTACCGGACGTACCTGCGGCCCGCGTCGCTCGATCTGCAACCCGACGTGGCCGGAGTCCAGGCCTCGGTCACGGTCACCGGGGGCGCCTTCACCGCGGCCTCGGGGGACGTGAGCTTCGTGCCCACCGCCGGGTTCGTGGGCAAGGCGGTCGCGCACTATGTGGTACGCGACGCGGCCGGTCGCCTGTCGAACGTGGCCGACCTCCAGGTGACCGTCAAACCCGACCCGACGGCGGCGATCCTCATCGAGTCGTGGGAGTCCGGAGTGGACGGCTGGGCGCCAGGGAGCTGGCAGGCCAACGCCGGCACCGTGGCGCAGACCGCCGACTTCCACACCGACGGGGCGTACGGGCTGCACATCGCGGCGGCGGACGGCGGATGGTTCGGCTTCACCCCGGCCCAGCCGCTGAACATCGCGGGCAAGGCCACCCTGAAGTACGACATCAGCGCCGGTGCGGCCGCGGGCACCTCGACCACGGTCGCGCTGCAGGTCGGCGCGGGCTGGGCCTGGTGCCAGGGCTCGTGGACCTGGGTGCCGCAGGGCAGCTCCACCACGATCGAGATCGACCTCTTCGACGGGGTGTCGTGCGACCAGACCGCGCTGGGCGAGGTCCACGGCGTCCTGATCTACGTCAGCTCCGGCGACTTCGACCTGGACAACGTCCGGGCCGAGTAGCCGGGCTCCGCAGCGGCGCCGGCCGGCGTAGGAGTGGGAGCCGCCCGGCCGGCGCTTTCACCGGCCGCGCTGGATCAGGGTTCCCGGTCGAATCTTGGCCCAAGATTC